>JAKDUG010000008.1 GCA_030457805.1 Psychroflexus sp. | reverse complement strand
TGCTGCGCCAACAGGCTATGAAGCTGAGGGTCAAAAAATGTGGATGGACTATCTTCGACCTTACGTCGATGAGTTTATCACTGACAACTACGGGACCGCTGTTGGGGTTATAAATCCAGATGCAGAATTTAAAGTCGTCATCGAAGGTCATGCTGATGAAATCTCTTGGTACGTCAACTATATCACGGATGAAGGATTGATATATGTCATTCGAAATGGTGGAAGTGATCACCAAATTGCAACTTCAAGACGTGTCAATATTCATACAAAAAAAGGCATTGTCCACGGTGTTTTCGGATGGCCTGCCATTCACACGCGTGACAAAGCAAATGAGCAAGCTCCAAAATTAGAAAACATTTGTATCGATGTGGGCTGTACTTCAAAAGAAGAAGTTGAAAAACTCGGTGTGCATGTTGGATGTGTAATTACTTATCCTGATGAATTTTTCGTGCTCAACGAAAATAAATTTGTCTGTCGTGCACTTGATAATAGAATGGGCGGCTTTATGATTGCTGAAGTTGCTAAAATGCTCAAAGACAATGACATCAAACTTGACTTTGGTTTATACATCACCAATTCAGTTCAAGAAGAAGTCGGTTTGCGCGGTGCTGAAATGATCACACAACGCATCAAACCTGATGTCGCAATCGTCACAGATGTTTGTCATGATACGACAACACCTATGATTGATAAGAAGAAAGAAGGTTCAACTAAAATTGGAGATGGCCCTGTGATTAGTTATGCGCCAGCCATTCAAAATAACCTACGTGAACTCATCATCGCTTCGGCTGAAGATCATAAGATTCCTTTTCAACGTCTAGCCGCTAGCCGTGTCACAGGGACGGACACTGATGCTTTTGCTTACAGCAATGGCGGTGTTCCTTCTGCATTGATATCACTCCCACTCCGTTACATGCATACAACTGTAGAAATGGTACACCGTGATGATGTTGAAAACGTGATCAAACTGATTTATGAAAGTTTATTGAACATTGAAAATAATCAAAATTTCAGTTATTTTAAATAATAGAAATTTATTTTCTTAGCTTATAGAAGCTGTTTTTAATCCTTTAAAACAGCTTCTATATTTAAATCAATCTCACTAAAAACTATATTTCAAGAAGAAAGTAAAATTTCGACCAGGTTCATAAATTGAGCGGCCGTTATAACCATATTGGTTTTTAAAAGAAAAACTCAAATGGTCACGGTAAGCCTTATCAAATATGTTGAGTGCTGCTACACCAAACTCATATTTCTTGTAACGCAATCCAGCCTTTAAATCGACAGTTTGCCAGGAAGGCGTTTCTGTTTCTCCAAAAGATGGTGCAATATCTGATTGCTTACTCACGTGATTATAAAACAGATCTGCCCAAAAAATCCCTTTAGCGTAAGATAAATTAACACGGCTTTTCCAAGGTGGTGTCAATGGTAAAGATTCATTCAAATCTTTATCTTTGGTATACACATAAGCTGTGCGCATACCTAATGTATAGCTATTGAGAAAATCAAGAGTAAGACTGGCTTCAAAACCAGTTTTATAAGCATTCTCTAAGTTTTGAAAAACCTTTGCGTGCTTTGGCTCCATTTGCGGCATATATTTTCTATCTATATCTTCATCAATAACACCAACAATATAATTATCAAAAATTGAATAATACGCTGAAAAATCATAGTGTAAATGCTCAAAAAAAAGAGAGCCTAAGGCTCTGCTTCCACTTAACGCAATTTCAAATTGATTATTGACTTCCGCAGCCAAATTTGGATTACCGACATACTCATAAGGATCAGACCCCACCGTAAAATGATTGATAAAACGCTCAGTCATCGTTGCAGGACGAACACCGCGACCGTAAGCCAATTCAATGTTTAAGTTCTTGTGAATTTGTGTTTTATAAGAAGCCGTCCAGCTGAAACTGTGTGTTTCTCTTTGATCCAAATCAGGGTAATAATCCACAAAATCAGCATCTGCCAATTCTGCTTCAGCGATCACATAATCATAGCGTGCGCCAAGCGTGACAAGTGAAGATTCACTCAATTCCCATTTTGCTTCATTAAAAAACCCAAATGTATTGACATATGAATCTTGCCAAATCTGATCTTTAAAAAGCTGTGGCTCTGGCAAGGGATTTCCCATCATATCATTCTTGACAAGACGTGAGCGTTCCCCTTCACGAGAAATTAAATTGGCATCAATGCCACTAAAAACTCTCACATCATCAACCAGCTGCCAATCCAATTCAATTTTTCCTCCACTTGTAAATGATTTGACTGGAGAATCTGCTTCGGTGTTTTTACGATTTGGGCGCCATAAATTTGACATCAAATGATCAACATGTGAATAATAAACCTTTGCTTTCAAGGCATTGATATGATCTGAAATTCGGTTCCAAGAATAGTCTAATATCGCCATTGAAGAATCATCATATTCTGTATCCATTGGCAAACCAGCATGCATCACATCACGACCAAAAGATTGCTTCCAACTCGCTTGTAAGCGTTGATGATCTTTCATATTATAACCCAACTTGAGACCGTAATCTATACTTTTAAAACGACTCGGGATTTCTATGCCTTCCCCATCTTTATAATCACCGAAATCACGATACCCCCAAGTTCCGCTAATATCAAAACGATCTTTGACATAATTTAGGCTGGCAGAGCTTGTCATGGCTTTAGCATTTGTTTCATAACCCGCAGAAACAGCGCCTGAAAGTCCACGTTTTTGATGCTGTGGAGATTTTGTCACCAAGTTCACAATGCCGCCAAACGTCGAACCATAACGCATACTAAATGGGCCTTTGATAACTTCGATTTTCTGAATTTCTTCTGGAGAAACATGTGTTGTAATCGGATCCATCCGACTCGGACAAGCATGAACAATTTTTGCGCCGCCATCATATTGGACATTGAGTTGCTCGTATTGTGAGGCTCTAAAATTTGGATCAACGGCATAACTCCCCCGCTTTATCAGGGAAAAGCCATTTAAGTCATTAAATAAATCACCAATATTCTTAGGTTGTACAACGCGTTCGGCTAAATTGAATGTTGATGTTGACAAAGCTGGATCTTGCATCCGGTGCCCTGTAATCAAGACCTCATTGAGGATATTAATTTTAGGTTTTAATAAAATAATTCGTGATGATTCGTCAGTCATCTCAATCATAAAGTCATGATATCCCATCTGAAATATCCTGTAAGTTTTTCCTATTTCTAATCTCATTTCTCCAGAGTCATCGGCTGGAATAAGATGTTGATTCTCTTGATTTTCCGCAGTCGCTAAAACCAGGTTCTCATCTGTATCAGCATCCTTGATCTGATAAGATTTATTTTGGGCGATAAGTGTCAAGTTAAAACACAAAGTTATCGCAATAAAAAAATATTTCATTTTAAATTGTAAAATTGATTAAACATATATAGTCTCTAATGCTAAAAGTTTAACCAATTAAAGGCGGTTTTAGCAATACCCGAAAAAACAAGTAATGGTAAAGGTTTTGATAATTGTAGTTGGCAATGTAAGGGGTTTCTAAATTGTCATTTTTGGGATATGTATAAGAAGGGATCGGAAAAACTAAATCTTTTTCTGCATGAATTTCAAAATTCTTCTGTTCTGAAGAATCATCGCGATCGAGAACTTTTGACAAATAACACTTCCCATCACATTGCAGTGCTTCATTCTCCTGATTGACACAGAAGTTTTCAACAAACGTATCTGTGAAAGCTGCGTAGTAACTAATAAAAAAGGCCGACTTGATTGTAAATGCTAATACAATTGTCACCAGCAGAAATGCAATATGTTTTTTCTTGGTTTGCATACTCCAAAAATAAGGCCTTTGACAGCATCTAAAAAATGATAATTGTCAATTTACTTTACAAATAAGACTAAAATATCCTATAAGGGTTATCGTTAATTAAACCTGCACAGCTATTTATTTATCACCTGGCAGGCCCATTGAATTTCATCAAAACACCCACTGTATAGCCAAACACAGCATGTCCAAGTGTCCAATAAATCCACGCCACTTTATCGCTAGCTTCAGGAAGCTGATCTGACAAGGCTGTTAAAAAAAATAGCGCACCACCTCCAAGCGTGAAAACAAGGATATAGGGGGAAATCAGCTTTTCCCAACCCCAGGCTTTCAGTATATTATAAAGAGCGACAACGCTTAAAATACAAGTTAAAAAGTGGAAGACATATCCAAATAACCAAATTGGTCTCATGTCATTAAGGACTGGGATATAATCAAAATTGAAAAGCAAAATGTAAGCTGAATTACCCGTGAAAATCAAGATAATTTTTAAAAATAGCATTAATACGATGCCAGCAATAGAGCCAATTATCGTGAGTCTCATTAATTGTTTCATAAAAAAGTCTTTGTAAAAAAAAATGTGATAAAAAGTAAAATAACTCTCGTATTCTTTAGTCTAAATAAAAAAACGTGACAAGTCGCGGCTGCGATGATTCTTTTAAATCCAATTTCAGTCTGCACTAAACCCTGAAATATCACATAATATTGTTAGGCATTGACACTAAAGATAATTGAAAATTGAGGAACAAATAAAGCTCATATTTTTATTAGTGCATGTTCTGATATCACTAATATAAATAATTGAGATGACAAATAAAACGCTCTTCAATAAAACCTAAGAGCTTTAGATTCAATCGAGCATAAACGCTCCCTCCCTGAAGATTGACATAAAATAAAAAGTAGATATTTTTGAGACGACTTTTAAAAATGAAAAACTCTGAACTCTCTTTGTTAATCGGATGAAAATGTCTTATTTTGTAATTCTCCATAAACCACTACAAATGATACCTGAAAAGACACTAATAGCTTACAATGCAAGGATCGAACTTTATGAAAAAGGAGAGCTCATTTTTGACAAAGATGACAAGGCTCAATATTACTATCAAGTTGAGCAAGGCCAAGTCAAAATGAATAATTATAGTGAAAGTGGGAAAGAGTTTATTCAAGGTATTTTCAACAATGGAGACAGTTTTGGGGAACCTCCTTTATTTGCTGATGTCAAGTACCCTGCGGCTGCCGAAGCTTTAGAAAACTCTCGTATTTATAAGCTTCCTAAGTCTACATTGATCCGTTTGCTGAAAGAGCAACCTGAAGTTCACTTTCGCATCACAGAGCGCCTCTCAAAACGCTTGTACTTCAAATCATTAATGGCATCAGAAATTTCTTCCGAAGAGCCTGAACACCGTATTGTCAGCTTACTGCATTATCTAAAAAGACATGTGCATCAACTTGAAGATGATGAGATATTTGTTGTCGATTTAAAGCGTCAACAAATTGCAGACCTGACAGGTTTACGTGTAGAAACGGTCATCAGAGCTTGTAAAAGTCTTGAAAAGAAGGACAAAATCAGCATTGTAAAACGAAAAGTTCACTTTTAACCAACCTGATTGAGGTCATAAAATAAGACGGCTCTTCTTTTTAAATTTACAATAAAAAGAAAATGAGTGTCTTACAGAAAATGAATCAAGTGTTCTTTAAAGAATACATGGCAAATGCAGTTTTAGGAATTATATTATCAAGCTGTTTGGGTTCACTCGCAGCAATGGTAATTTTAATTGACGGGTTTACAGCTTTTAATGTGATCCATCTAACTTGGATTGTAAGTATTTGTATGCTTTATAATATGGCTTTTATCGTTCACTTAAAACCTAAATTTGTGTCTGGCCTTTTGTATGTTAGCGTTATATCAAGTCTCCTTACAATTTTATATCACGTTATATTTTGATTAAAAAAGATATCACAACACGTGGTGACGTAGAAAAATTAGTCAACACATTTTATGATCGCATTCGCCAGAATGAAAAGATCGGTTTTTACTTTAATGAAACTATTAAAGATTGGGAGAGCCATCTTAAAAAACTGGCAGACTTCTGGGAAACTCAACTCATAGGCGGAACCAGCTTCCGCGGCAATCCAAAGACAGCACATATTAAAGTTGATCAAAAATATAATCAAACCATAAGCACAAAAGAGTTTGGGGAGTGGCTCAATATATGGTTTATGACAATCGATGAACTCTTTTCTGGTGAGATTGCTGAGAAAGCAAAAACCAATGCGAGAAGGATGTCCACCCATCTCTTTATGAATATGTATCGCCAGAGAGAAGTAAACACAAAATAAAAAGAGGCTGTTTCAAAATGTCTTTTGAAACAGCCTCTTTTAGTTCTATTCTTGACTTATAATTCTTAATCTACATTATCGTGCAAAAAAGAATTATTAGACTTCATCGAAACGCCATCATCATCATTTTGAATAGATGTTCTCGAAAGGTTTTGCTGATTGCGTTCATGTTTTTCTAAATCGATACCGGCACGTTTATAAGCAGGTTGCTTTTCAATTTCTTCGATATTATTTCGATTTCTAAACTGATAATTGAATTTTTTCATCTTAGCACGTCGCTCTGCTGCACGTGCAGATAAATCAGCAATCGTTGAGTTAAACGGATCAACCTCTTTTGCTGGCGTTGATTCTTCCACAGAACTTTGTTGTTCAGCTCTTGGTGCATCTTTTTTCGTAAACAAGTTCGCTTGAAAAGCAGCCTCCTCTTGAGGACTTCTTTCTTTTCTTTGTTGCTCTTGTTGTTTTTGTTTAGGCTCAAACTCAACATCCTCACCATAGTCCTCAAAATCTTCTAAGTTGTAACGCTTAACAGATTCTGAGCGCGCTTGCTCTTGTTGATTCTGATTAAAATTCATTTCATTTTCAGAACGCTTTGATTCTGAATGCGACGAATAGACCTCTTCATGGTGTTCTTCTTCATTGCTTTGCGGCGCAGAAAAGTCAAAATCTAAATAAGTATCATCCTCTTTTTCTTGTGTCTCCTCTTCCGCATGCGTTTTTTCATGAATCTCAAAATCAAAATCTTCCTCTGTCTGTGCATTAAAAGTGTCCTCATTAGATTGAGAAAGTTTTGATTGTCTCGGTTGTGGTTGCTGAGGCTCTTGAGGTGCTTCAGGCTTCACTGGACGCGATTGAGATTGCTCAGGTTGAGACTCCTCAGGTTTTGGATGTGGTCTAGGAATCGGCTGCTCAAAAGTAGAACGCTCTTTTTGAGCGATTAAATTCTGCTCAGCTTTTTGTTCATCCTCGAGTGTGTGAATTATTTTTTTTGTTTCCGTATTGACAATTTCATCCTGAGTTTCTGTATTAAATCCCGTCGCGATGATTGTCACTGTAATCGACTCGTCAAGCGCCTCATCTTCACCGATACCCATAATGATATTGGCGCTATTGCCTGCTTGTTTTTGAATATGATCATTAATCTCACCGATTTCATCAAGTGTAATTTCGTCACGACCAGAAACAATTAAGAGCAATACATTTTGTGCACCTGTAATTTTATTATCGTTTAACAATGGTGATTCAAGTGCCTTTTCAATCGCAACATTTGAACGGTTTGTTCCAGAAGCTGAGGCAGACCCCATAATTGCTGTCCCGCTATCACTCAACACTGTTTTTGCATCGCGCAAGTCAATGTTTTGTGTATAGTGGTGTGTAATCACTTCAGCAATTCCTCGTGACGCTGTAGCCAAAACCTCGTCAGCTTTTGAAAATCCAGATTTAAATCCGAGATTCCCATAGACTTCTCTGAGTTTATTATTGTTGATAACGATTAAAGAATCAACATTATTTCGCAATTCCTCAACACCTTTTTGAGCCTGGTCATTTCGAGTACGACCCTCGAATTGAAAAGGAATTGTGACAATGCCCACTGTCAGGATATCTAATTCACGTGCTGTCTTTGCAATAACAGGTGCTGCACCAGTTCCGGTACCGCCGCCCATTCCTGCAGTGATAAAAAGCATTTTCGTGTTTGTCCCCAAAAGGGCTTTAATATCTTCGACAGATTCCTCTGCCGCTTCTCGTCCAATATCAGGATTAGCACCAGCTCCGAGACCTTCAGTTAAATCTACACCGAGTTGAATTTTATTCGGAACAGGACTACTTTCTAAAGCTTGTGCATCTGTATTACAGATCACAAAATCAACACCATTAATGCCCTGTCGAAACATGTGATTAATAGCATTTGAGCCGCCACCCCCGACGCCAATGACTTTGATGACGTTTGATTGGTTTTTTGGTAAGTCAAAAGCGATACTGTTATCTAATTCCATGCCCATTTTTTTTTGTCGTAATTTTTTCTTTTTCTTATTCTGCTTTGTCTAAAAAATCTTTCACTGTGTCAAAAAACTTATCAAAAAAACTGCGTTTTGGTTCGGCAGGTTTCTTGGACTCGTAATCTTTATGTAAAAACGAATCTTTGTCCCGGTGTATTTCTTCTTCAGTTTCTATTTCATCAGTGAGATTCTCATCTGTATCTTCAGAGTTTCTCAACTCTTCTTGTTGCGCTTCGCGCTCTTCTCTTTCTTCTTCTACTTGGCGTTTTAAGCCATCCATCACAAGGCCAACTGCTGTTGCATACATTGGACTTGCAATTTCCTCATCGGTATCACCAGCCAAATGTTCGTTTGGATAGCCAACGCGGGTATCCATTCCTGTAACGTACTCAACCAATTGCTTTAAATGCTTGAGTTGAGCGCCACCACCTGTGATAACAATACCTGCAATGAGTTTCTTTTTTTGTTCTTCGTGTCCGTAATTCTTGATTTCTAAGAAGACTTGTTCTATAATTTCTACGGCGCGGTAATGTATTATTTTCGAGAGGTTTTTTAATGAAATCTCTTTTGGCTCACGACCTCTCAAACCAGGAATCGAAACAATCTCATTTTCTTTATTTTCACCTGGCCACGCTGAACCAAATTTGATTTTGAGAAGTTCTGCTTGTTTTTCAATAATTGAGCAGCCTTCTTTAATATCTTCTGTAATGACATTCCCACCAAAGGGAATCACGGCTGTGTGACGAATAATACCATCTTTAAAAATAGCCAAATCAGTCGTCCCACCACCGATATCAATAATGGCAACTCCCGCTTCTTTTTCTTCTTGGCTTAATACTGCATCTGCAGATGCAAGTGGCTCTAGCGTCATGCCATTCAGGTTTAATCCTGAATTTTGAACGCAACGCGCAATATTTCTAATCGATGAAATCTGACCGACAACAACATGAAAATTAGCCTCTAAGCGTCCGCCAGACATGCCACGTGGTTCTACAATTTCAGATTGGCCATCAACTTTGTATTCCTGTGGTAAAACATGTATAATTTCTTCCCCAGGAAGCATGACTAATTTGTGAACTTGATCACATAAATTTTCAATATCATCATCATCAATAACTTCATCCACATTATGTCTTGTGATATAATCACTGTGCTGCAAACTGCGAATATGCTGACCAGCAATGCCAACAGTTACAGCTTTAACCTCCGTTTTAGAATTTGATTCTGCCTGCTGTAAAGCCTGCTGAATCGATTGAATGGTTTGTGTAATGTTATTGACAACACCCCTGTGAACACCCAAACTCTTTGTACGCCCAATGCCAAGAATCTCAACTTTTCCATATTGATTTTCCTTGCCAATCATGGCGACAATTTTGGTTGTCCCAACGTCTAGACCTACTACAATATTATCATTTTCCATTTTACAAACTATTGCTTTAATGTACAAACGACTTGATTGCCAAATTGCAAATTAATCGATTTGTAGTCTTTTATTTTTTTATCTCTTTCTGCTTTTATATAAAAAGCTTTGTAGTTAGAAATTTTCATCTCTCGATGCTCTAATGTCCCGAAATCAATGGTATAGTCCTGATTTCTAACCCTTAACTCTATTTGCTGATTCTCCTTGTTTTTACGGAGTGCAATGATATGTTTTTTTAAAAATTCATCCTTATAAAAATTCATTAAAAGTGGATAAATCGTACGTATTTCTTCTTTTGAAAAACCTGTCACCAAAGGTACTCGCGCCGAATATAATTTTGACAATGGCATAATATCACCATTTTTATCTAAATATTGATACGCTCCATCGTAAAAACGAGCAATAGGTTCACGCTGTAAAACACTTACGCCCAACTGGCCCTGAATATCAGAATAAATATCAGCAGAAGCAATCATTTTATTTTGATTTAACAGTTGCTCCAACTCATTCAAATCTAACATATATTTAGAAAAATCTAAACCCTCAGGCATGTTTTCTTGCAATAAATTTTCAATCGTTTCTGTATCGATAAAAAGCGCCGCTGGATCTTCAAATTGAACAGACACATGCCCGACTTCTCTGCTGTTGTGATTCTTTTTCGCAAAACCATACAAGACACCAGTAAAGATGAAAATGATAAAAATTCGTATGATTGACCAGTTTAGCATTTCTATTTTTCTTTTATCAGTTTTTGGACTTCAACACCAATATCTCCTGCACCAAGCATGAGCACAATTCGGTTCTTGTTTTGATATACAACTGAACTTATTTCATTTTTGTTTATTATTCTTTTTTGAACGGTAATTTTATCACATAAAAAAGCTGCATTGATACCCGCAATCGGTTCTTCTCGCGCTGGGTATATCTCTAATAAATTAACTTCATCGAATTCACTTAATACACTGGCAAAATCATCCGCAAAATCTCGGGTTCGCGAATATAAATGCGATTGAAAAATAACGGATTTCTTTTCACTAGGATACAAATCATTAACCGCTTCTAGAACAGCTGCTATTTCTTTAGGGTGATGAGCATAATCATCAATAAGCACCAACTCTTCAGAGTCTATCACTTTATTAAAACGCCGCTGAATCCCTTCAAAACTCGCCAAAGCATCTGCATAGATTTGTGCGTGTTGTGGCTGATATGCTATCGCCAAACTCAAGGCCATGGCAGAATTTAAAATATTATATTTCCCTGGTAAATTGGATTTAATGTTTGTGAGAGAGACTAAATCTGACACATAATCAAAATAAAAACTGCCTTCTTTGATACAGATATTATTGATATAAATATCGGCTTTAGCAGTGCTTAAAGAAATCACTTGCCCTTCTAAATCAACATCTTCACTGATAAAGAGTTGCGCTTTGGTTGGCAGCTTTTTGGCGAAATCACGAAAGGTTTTCTGAAAAGCTTCTGCCGTTTCATAAATATCTAAATGATCAGGATCCATCGCAATCACACATGCTTTGGTGGGCGATAATGCCAAAAATGACCTGTCGAATTCATCGGCCTCAACTACAAAAACATCACTTCCTGTCGAAATATAATTTGACTCAAAATTATTTAAGATCCCTCCTAAAAAGCCTGTCACTTTTATATCTGCACAGTAAAGCATATAAGCCAATAATGCTGATGTTGTTGTTTTTCCATGTGTCCCAGCAACTGCCAAGGTCGGTTTTCCTGCTGTCAGCTGTCCTAAAATTTTGGCACGCTTTAAACACTTAAATTGATGCGTCTCAAAATATTTCAAAAATGGATGATCAGATTGAATGGCTGCCGTATAAACAATCAAAGTTGTCTCTGGAGATAAATGCTGAAGTGCTGATGGCGTAAGAGTATCTGTAAAACGAATTCCTTCGCTTTCTAAACTGCAAATCAAATCAGATTTTGTGCGGTCATAACCAGAAACACAAAAGCCATTTTCGTTAAAATAACGCGCAATAGAACTCATACCGATACCACCGATACCGATAAAGAAAATGTTTTTTATGTTGTCAAAAGCGCGCATTAAGATTCTGGTTTTTCAATTTTTATTATTTCATCAACAATTTCTTTTGTTGCATGAGGCTTGCCAAGCATTTTAAAGTTTTCACCTAGTTCTTTTTGTAACGCGATATCACTGATCAATTTATCCATCAGTTTTTCAAATTTCTCATCTATTTCATGCTCTTCAAGAACTAAAGCCGCCTGCTTAGACACAATAGATTCTGCATTTTTCACTTGGTGATTTTCGGCAACATTCGGTGATGGTATAAACAAGACAGGTTTTCCAACAAGAGCCAATTCGCTCACCGAGCCTGCACCAGCACGTGATATAATAAAATCACTTGCAGCATAAGTCAAATTCATATCTTCTATATACTTCATTACCTTTATATCCTGTGTTGCTAAATTTTTATAGCGGTCATAATACAATTGACCTGTTTGCCAGATCACTTGTATATTATGCGCCTGAAACCATTTTAGTTTCTGGGCGATTAATTCATTGATGCGCTGCGAACCTAAGCTGCCTCCCACCACAAAAAGAGTTTGCTTTTCGTGACACAAATCCAACTTTTGCTTGGCTTCTTCTGCCGTTAAGTTTTGATTTAACAATGTCAATCGAATTGGATTTCCTGTGAGTTTAATTTTTGATACTGGGAAATAAGTTTCCATATTTTCATAGGCGACACAAATTGATTTAGCTCCTGAGGCCAGCCATTTGTTTGTGATGCCAGCATAAGAATTCTGTTCTTGAATGAGAGTTGGAATACCGACCCAACTCGCAGCTTTCAAAACTGCAGCTGATGCAAAACCACCAGTACCAATGGCCATACTTGGTTTGAATTTTAAAACAATCACAACAGAGTGCAACAAACTAAAAATAAGTTTTATAGGGAAAAGGATGTTTTTTAAATCAAATTTGCGTTGAATTCCACTAATCCATAAACCTTTGATTGTATAACCGAGTTTTGGAATCTTCTCCATTTCCATCTTCCCCTTTGCACCGACAAAAAGAAATTCAGCATCAGGAAAACGTTGCTTGAGTTCCTCTGCAATGGCAACTGCGGGATAAATATGTCCACCTGTACCGCCTCCGGATATAATGTATCTGTGCTTTGTCATACAGTTTCGCTTAAAACATCAAGAGGGTTTTCCTCTGACGGGTCTGTTTCAGTAATTTCATCATTTGTTTCTTCTGAGCGATTTGATTTTTTGCTGACGCTCAGCATGACGCCAACGGCAGCACATGTCATCCATATTGAAGAGCCACCACTACTAATCAGCGGTAGAGTTTGTCCTGTGACAGGAATCAATTCAACTGCCACACCCATATTCACTAAGGCTTGGAAAATGACTGGCAAACCGACAGCTATGGCAAGAAGTTTGGCATAAAAAGTTGAGGATTTAACAACCACAATTGTAAATCTGAAAAATAAAAACAAGTAGGCGAGCAAAATTAAAACACCCCCAATAAGTCCAAACTCCTCAACAATAATGGCATAAATAAAGTCAGATGAAGATTGTGGCAGAAAATTACGTTGCACACTTTTCCCTGCACCTTGACCAAAAACACCACCAGTTGCAATTGCGATTTTCGCTTTCTCAACCTGATATTGTTCTTCTCCTGAAGACTCCGAAAAATTTTCGATACGGCTTATCCATGTATCAATTCTATTCGGAAAGAGATCTGGAAAAGCTTTGGCGGTCAAGCCAAATACGAGCAATAAAACCAATCCAAAACTCAGGATATATCCTAAATATTTGAGAGGATATTGTCCCACAAAGGCGAGAATCATCACCATGGCAAAAACCAAACTTGCTGTTGACAAGTTGGCTGGTAAAATCAGACCGATAATAACAAAAACAGGAATCCATAAGAAAAAGATACTCTGTTTAAATTGAATTTCTTGGTCTTTATATTTTGCTAAATAACGGGCAACGTACATCAACAAGACTAAGGAAGCCAGGCTTGATGTTTGGAATGAAAGGTTCACATAAGGCACGTGAATCCATCGACTTGCATTCGCACCGCCAATTGTTGTGCCTTGTGTCAAAGTCACGATCAAAAGTAAAATCACAACAGGAATCATAATCATCGACAACCCTTTAAAATAATGATAAGGGATACGATGAAAAAGATAAATCAAGGCAAACCCAAAGACGAGATGCACCAAATGCTTTAAAACATAAGAGAAAGTATCGCCATCACCCCCGTTCAAATAGGCAAGATTGCTACTTGCACTAAAAACAGGCACAATAGAAAATAGCGCTAATGCAGCTACAACTGCCCATATCGCTCTATCACCTTGTATGTTTTTTAAAAAATTTAGCACTGTATTGTTTTATAAGCTATTGACAACTTTTTTAAATTGATTTCCTCGGTCTTCATAATTCTCAAACAAATCAAAACTTGCACATGCTGGAGAAAGTAAAACAGCATCGCCCGTTCCTGCAAAATGTTGCGCAGCCAAAACTGCCTCCTGCATGGAATCCGTTTGGATGACATCATCGACATTTTTCCCAAAAGCCTCAATAATTTTAGAATTGTCCAATCCAAGACAGACAATCGCTTTGACTTTCTGATTGACCAAATTGTATAAATCTTGGTAGGCATTGCCTTTATCAACACCGCCAACAATCCAAACAGTTGACTTTGTCATGCTATCTAAAGCATAAAAAGTAGCATTGATATTGGTGGCTTTTGAGTCGTTGATATAGGTGATATTTTCAAATTTTCGAACTTCCTCTAAACGATGTTCAACACCTTTAAAGCTTTCCATACTTTCACGAATTGTTTGTTTTCTGATCTTCAACAAACGTGCTGCAGCTGATGCAGCCATAGCGTTTTGTGCGTTGTGCGCACCTTTCACATTTAAATTATCTACTGACATACTGAATGACTTATCTAAGGGTAAATTAAATTGTATTTTATTATTTTCTATAAATGCTGACAGATCATACTTGAGATGTGAACGGCTAAAAGGGATCATTTGTACCGGCACTTCAATTTGATCTAAATATTCTGTAATCGACTTTTCATCTTTGTTATAAATAAAAAAGTCTTCTGCTGTTTGATTTTTTAAAATTCTAAATTTCGACTGGCGATAAAGCTCAAAACTCTCTTCATAGCGGTCTAAATGATCAGGCGTGATTGATGTTAAAATTGAAATATGTGGCTTAAAGGTCACACAGCCATCCAACTGAAAACTGCTGATTTCAAGGACATAATTATCAACCTTCTGCGTGGCTAAATGCATTGCAAAACTCTCTCCCACATTACCCGCCATCGCCACAGACAAGCCTGCTGATTTCAGAATGTGATAAACCATTTTTGTCACTGTGGTTTTCCCATTAGAACCTGTAATGCCTATAATCTTAGCATCACAGTATCTGAATCCAAATTCAATTTCTGAAATGACTTCAATTCCTTTTGTATTAATCTTTTGAATCAAAGCTGCTTCATCAGGAATGCCAGGACTCTTAACAACCAGATCTGCAGTCAAAATACGTGCTTCTTCATGCTTATTCTCCTCAAAAGGAATTTCATAATCATGAAGAATTTTGCGATATTTAGCTTTCAGTTGGTGGCTGTCAGATAAAAACACTTCATAGCCTTTTTTCTGCCCTAAAACGGCAGCACCTACGCCACTTTCACCTCCACCAAGTACAATGAGCTTTTTCATTATCTAATTTTTAGAGTGACTATTGTGATGACGGCTAGCAAAATGCCAATAATCCAAAAACGAACAACGATTTTACTCTCGTGAAAACCGAGCTTTTGGTAATGATGATGTAAAGGAGACATGAGAAAAACTCGCCGCCCTTCACCAAACTTTTTACGGGTATATTTAAACCAACCCACCTGTAGAATGACAGACATGTTTTCTATAAAAAAGATACCACATAAAATTGGGATCAAAAGTTCTTTACGGGTAGCAATTGCAATGACAGCAATGATTCCGCCAATCGTCAAACTGCCTGTATCACCCATAAAAATTTGTGCTGGATAAGTATTATACCACAAAAATCCAATGAGTGCCCCGACAAAGGCAGCAATATAAATTGTCATTTCTCCGGAAAGTGGAATGTACATGACATCCAGATAATCTGAAAAAATCAAGTTTCCTGAAACCCAAGCAAAAATACCCAGGGTGAGCACAATGATCGCGGAACTTCCCGCTGCCAAGCCATCAATTCCATCCGTCAGATTGGCGCCATTAGAAACCGCGGTGACGATAAAAATGACAATTGGAATAAAAATTAACCAGGCATAAGGCGCTAAATCTTTAGAAATCCATGTCAGTGCTTTTGAATAATCAAGTTCATTATTTTTAACAAAAGGGATGGTTGTCGTTGTTGACTTCACCTCGTTGGCTTGTTTTATTTTCGTTTCTTCAACAGTATTTTTCAAAACACTTGTTTCACGGACAGTGATATCCTCATGGAAATACATCGTTGCACCGACAATAAGTCCTAAACCAACTTGCCCTATGACTTTAAACTTGCCTTTTAATCCTTCTTTATTTTGTTTGAATGTTTTGATGTAATCATCTAAAAAACCAATAACACCCATCCATAAAGTAGTAATAACCAGCAAAATGATATAGATATTATCGAGCTGATTGAATAAGAAAACAGGAATCAATGTTGCAATAATGATAATCAGGCCACCCATCGTTGGCGTTCCCGCTTTCTCAACTTGTCCATGCAAGCCGAGCTCACGCACACTTTCTCCAATTTGTTTGCGCTGTAAAAACAAGATGATGCGCTTACCAAAAATTGTAGAAATCATCAAGGCTAAAATCAAAGCAAAAGCTGCTCTAAAAGAAATATATTGAAAAAGTCTTGCCCCTGGCAAGTTGTAACTTTCTTCAAGAAAATCGAATAAATAATAGAGCATAATTTAGAGATTAAAAAGTTTAAAATTAGCTGTCACATGTTTCACATCATCAAAATCGCTTTTCACAGCATTTGCATCCTGATAAGTTTCATGTCCTTTTCCTGCGATGAGAATAATATCATTCGCCTTAGCCATCTTGCAAGCTGTTTTAATCGCTTGTGCTCTATTTGTAATTCGTATATATTTTGAAGCGTTTTGAGGCTCAACACCGGCTTCAACATCATCAATAATTTCATCCGGATCTTCTAAACGCGGATTGTCACTTGTAAAAATCACTTCTGTACTTAAGGCTGTCGCGATGTTTCCCATAACCGGACGTTTTGTCTTATCCCGATTACCACCACAGCCAACAATAGTTGTCAGTGTTTCATTGTTTGTACGAATCGCGTTTAAGGTTCGCAAAACATTTTCCAAAGCATCAGGTGTGTGTGCATAATCAACAATGGCATGCACCTTTTTTTTTGGTGAGACCAAATGCTGAAAACGACCTGCAACAGGTTCTAATTTTGTCAATGCTTCAACAATTTCAATCTCAGTCAACTCAAATTGTGAGGCGACAGCATAAACTGCTAATAAATTGTAAACATTAAAGTCTCCGATAAATCGTGACCAAACCTCAAGTCCATTGAGTTGAAGTTTAAGTCCTTCAAAACTTTTCTCTAAAATTTTAGCCTGAAAATCTGCGATGGATTTAATACCGTAAAAAACTTTCTTCGCAGCAGTATTTTGTAGCATAAACGCACCATTCTTATCATCTTTATTGCTGATTGCAATAGCCGTTTTTGGCAGCTGATCAAAGAGTTGCTTTTTGACATCGCGGTATTCAGCAAATGATTTATGGTAATCCAAATGATCATGCGATAAATTTGTAAAAGCAGCGATATCGAAATCTAAACCTAAGGTTCTCTTTTGATCAATCCCATGCGAACTCACTTCCATAAAGCAATAGTCAACACCCGCATCAACCATAGCACGCATGTGTTTATTTATGGTCAGTGAATCTGGGGTTGTCAATGAAGTAGACACTGATTGATCATTAATTTTAATCACAACAGTCGAAATCAAACCAACAGGAAATCCAAGATTTCTAAACAATTGATACATCAGGCTTGTTGTTGTTGTTTTGCCATTCGTACCAGTCACACCAATTAACTTCAGAGATTTTGAAGGTGAATCATAATAGTGATTAGCCATATAAGCCAAAGCTTCACGCGTATCCTTCACTCTGACATAAGTCACATCTGCTGAAAATTGTGTAGGCATTTCTTCACAGATGATTGATGACGCCCCAAGCTGTATTGCTTCTTGGATAAAATCATGACCGTTGACTTTTTCCCCATGAATCGCCACAAAACAATCCCCTGTCTTAACCGCACGCGAGTCAAAATGAATACTGCCGACTGTCTGACTTGTCAGCCCGATGACCTCTTCAAGAGAAACTTGATATAATATGTCTTTTAATTGCTTCAACCTAAAATTAAATTTATTTGTGTTTTTGATTTGATTTTCTTCCCTGCAGAAATAGATTGCTTCACTACTTTTCCCTCTCCGAAAAGCTTGACATTTAAGCCATTGTTTTCTAAAATAGAAATGGCATCCATCGCTGGCATACCCACTAAATTGGGCATTATGGTTTTATATTTCTGCGCTATTTCGTTGTACTTTCCATCATCAATATCTTGTAATGATGCAAATTGTGCTTGCTGGACCTCATCCACTAAAGGTGTATCAGAATAAATTTTCTTTGCGATACTTTTAAAAACTGGAGCAGCAACCTTACTTCCGTAATATCCGATTTGAGGATTCGGTTTGTGGATAACCACAATAGCCGAATACTTAGGCTCATCAGCAGGAAAATAACCTGCAAAAGAAGAAATGTATTTGCCTGATTCTTTCCAATATTCAGTCTGACATGTTCCTGTTTTTCCCGACATCGAGAAATTTTCATTATAAATTCCATTTGCTGTACCGCGTTCAACTGTATTTTTCAGTATCTCACGGACTTGTTTTGCCGTTTCTTTTGAGCAAACACTTCCTGATATAATAGCTTCATTATAGCTTTCTAAAATGCGATTTCGATCTCTAATGGTCTTGATAAACTTCGGCTTCACAAGCATTCCATTATTGGCGATTGCATTATAAAAAGTTAAAGTTTGTAAAGCAGTTTGAGAAACCCCATAGCCAAAAGACATCCAAGGTAAAGTTGTGCCATACCAGTTTGAATCATCTGGATGCGGAATATGTGGCTGGCCTTCACCTTGAATCTGCAAACCTATCTTCTCATCCAATCCCATCATTTTTAAACGATTAGAAAACTGCTCTGGCTTATCTTTATATCCTTCATAAATCATTTTTGCAAAAGCCGTGTTGGATGATAACTCCAAAGCACGAGCGGCAGAAATTTTACCATAACCCCCAATTCGTGAGTCTGTCACTACACGATCAAAATACTTCATTCGACCATTTTCTGTATCAACAACAGTACTTGTGTCTATTACCTTATCTTCTAGAGCCGCCACTAAGCTCATTAATTTAAAAGTTGAGCCAGGCTCATGCGTTTCATAAACCGCATAATTCCTTTTTTCGTAATATTTCCCAAATTTTTTGCTCATCCCTAAATTGGCAATGGCTTTAATTTCGCCGGTTTTGGTTTCCATGACAATGGCAGTGCCGTGATCAGCCTCAAAAGCTTCGAGTTGCTTCAATAAAGCGTGATGTGTAATATCCTGAATATTGACATCAATTGTTGAAACGACATCCAAGCCATCAACAGGTTCAATTTGATTGATATCGGAAATTGGTTTCCACTGACCTTTTGATATTTTTTGCTTTAAACGCTGTCCTTTTTCCCCTTGTAAATAATCATCAAAAGCGCCTTCTAAACCTACATTTTTATAACCGACAGTTCTTTTACCAACTTTCCCAAGTGGATATTCGCGCACCGTAGATTGCTCTGCAATAAAACCACCTTTATAAGCTCCTAGACTGAACATCGGCAAATTCTTGACACGCATATATGCAGAATAATCAAGGTTTTTGGCGATAAAAACATAGCGGCTATTGTGCTGACGTGCTTTTTTAAACCTGGTTTGATAAGTGTTAGAGGACGGATGAAAAATATCTGCCAAACCATCAGAAAGCGGTTTGAGGTATTTTTTAAAATCAGCAACACTCACTGAAACTGGATCAAAACGAATTTCATACTTCGTGACTGATGTTGCTAACAAATTCATTTTAGAATCATAAATATTGCCGCGATTAGGCTCTATTGTAAAAGTGCGATAAACTGTACTTTGTACCAGGTCCTCATATTTATCACCCTCAACAAATTGAATAACAAAAAGTTTATAAACGATCAGCACTGCCACTGTAAAAAACACAGCTAAGACAATGAAATACCGTTTAAGAATGTTCTTTTCTTTACTCATTTTCTGATTTTACAATAACTTTATACGCTGGCCTTATGGAGCTAAAAAGCCCTCTTTTATTCATCGTTTCTGCTACATTCGACTCCATTTTCAAACGCATTAATCGTTTTCTGGTATCGACAAATTCACTTCTCAATTCCTGTAACTCTTGATTGAGCTCTGCAACTTCATAGACTTTCTTCTCAGCACGATGTGAACTCGCAATCATGATCATGGCTAAAAGTGTGATGAACGAGATAAAAACCCATGTTTTAAGGGAGTCCTTATTTGTTAGAAAATCACCCTTGAGAAAAGAAAATACACTTTCTTGCATCCTTAAATTTTTTCGGCAATTCGCAGTTTTGCACTGCGCGCTCGGTTATTCTCTGAAATTTCATCTTGTTCAGGAATCATGAGCTTCCCTACTTTTTTTAAGGGTGCTAAATTGTTCCCATAAAAATCTTTTTGTACTTGCCCTGAAAAGTTCCCGTCTCTAATAAATCGCTTGACGAGTCGATCTTCAAGCGAATGATATGTAATACAACTCAGGCGGCCTTGCGGTTCAAGCACATCTGGTGTTTGCTCCAAAAACTCCTCAAGTGCACTCATTTCTTGATTGACTTCAATACGAATGCCTTGATAAATTTGCGCTAAAAACTTATTGATTTTTGTTTTTGGCAAAACAGGCTCTACAATTGCATTGAACTGCATTGTGCTTGTAATTTCTTTTTCTTCACGTGCTTGACAAATCAGTCTCGCAAGTTTTGGTGCCATTTTCAATTCGCTATAGCGTCTAAATACACGTATCAACTCAGCTTCTTCATATGTATTAACAAGTTCAGCCGCACTTATGCCAGCATCCTGATTCATACGCATATCTAATTGCCCCTCAAAACGGATTGAGAAGCCGCGTTCAGCTTTATCAAATTGATGTGATGACACGCCAAAATCAGCTAGAATGCCATCTACTTTCTTGATACCATAAAATTTTAAATATCGTTTGAGATACCTGAAATTGGCTTCGATTAATTCAAAACGCGGATCGTCGATTTTATTCATCACAGCATCTTGATCTTGATCAAATGCATACAACTTTCCGTTTTCGCCCAAACGCGATAATATTTCACGCGAATGACCGCCACCTCCAAAAGTGACATCGACATAAACACCGTCTGGCTCAATGGCCAAGGCATCGATTGATTCCTTTAACAAAACTGGTATGTGATATGCTTTATTCATCCTCTTGTTCTCCCATGACCTCTTCTGCCAATTCAGCAAAATTGTCAACTTCATTTAATACATTTTCGTAATTGTCTTTATCCCAAATCTCAATTAATTCACCTGCTGAAGACAAAACAATTTCTTTTTCCAGCTGAGCAAAAGCCGACAAATCTTTTGGAACGAGAATTCGCGAGTTCGCATCTACTTCGATAAGTTTGACACCTGCCGTAAATTTTCGAACAAAATCGTTGTTTTTCTTTTTGAATTTATTCAAGCGGTTAATTTTGCCCATCAATGCATTCCATTCCTGCATTGGGTAAATTTCAATACAATTTTGAAACACAGATCGCTTAAGCACCAAGCCGTCTTCCATCACTTCCGTCAATTGCTTCTTTAAAGCTGAAGGCAGTGTTAATCGACCTTTGGCGTCTATTTTGCACTCGTATGTTCCTATAAAATTGAGCATCACAGATAATTACACTTCAAATATATTGAAAAATTTCCCACATTCACCCACTTTTTACCACATTGTTGATAAGTTTTCACACCACCTAGGTCTTCAGGATTTGAAATCCAAAGAATAATGGGGCATTTGAAAGATCTGGACACAACTCATTGATAATGAAATTGTTTCCCCTCTAAATACATGTGCTTAAAAAGAAATAATATGAATTGCGCTTGAAATCGGGATAAAGCTTTTAGAAATATCGTTATATTTGAGCATTCAAAGAACCGGATTTAATGGAACAACATATACAGCAAGACGGTAAGTTTAAATTTTTTGAATATGGTGAAGGACAACCCCTCGTGATTTTACACGGATTGATGGGTGGTCTCAGCAATTTTGATGGTGTCATGAATTACTTTCCACAGCATGGGTATAAAGTTGTGATTCCTGAACTGCCACTCTACAGCTTACCTCTTCTTAAAACAAACATCAAAGTCATAACAAAATTCATCAAGGAATTTATCGACCAACGCAATTACGGAGAAGTCATTCTGATCGGAAATTCTTTAGGTGGACATATTGGATTACTCACCACTAAGCTTTTTCCAGAATCTGTCAAAGCCTTAGTTATTACAGGAAGTTCAGGACTTTATGAAAGTGCAATGGGCGAAAGCTATCCCAAACGTGGCAATTACGACTACATCAAAGAAAAAGCAGAAAACGTTTTTTACGATCCTGAGATAGCAACCAAAGAAATCGTTGATGATGTTTACGCAGCAGTCAATGACCGCTCTAAATTAGTACGAACTTTAGCGATTGCAAAAAGTGCTATTCGTCATAATATGTCAAAAGATCTACCAGAGATGCCAACGCCAACTTGTATCATTTGGGGAAAACAAGACAATGTAACGCCGCCTAGTGTTGCCGATGACTTCAATAAACTACTGCCTGATTCTGAATTACATTGGATAGACAAATGTGGACATGCTGCCATGATGGAGCATCCTGATGAATTCAATAAAATTCTTCATGCTTGGCTAAAAAAGAGAAATCTTTAAAATTTAATTTATGCTGGTTAAATCTGCAAAATTTATCGAAAGTAATAGTGACGTGCTCAAATGCCCTAAATCGTCATTGCCAGAATACGCCTTTATCGGCCGAAGTAATGTTGGCAAATCATCTTTGATCAATATGCTAACGGAGCATAAAAATTTGGCGAAAGTTTCGGGCAAGCCTGGGAAAACAAGACTCATCAACCATTTTTTAATTAATGAAAATTGGCATTTGGTCGATCTCCCTGGTTATGGATATGCCAAAGTGAGCAAGAAAGAAAAAAGAACATTTCAGAAATACATCACCGCTTATTTTGAAAAAAGACCACAGCTCGTCAACACTTTTGTGTTGGTTGACATTCGGCATGATGTTCAGCCAATTGATCTTGACTTCATGATTTGGCTTGGCGAAAGCACAATTCCTTTTTCTATCATCTTCACAAAAGCAGATAAACTCAAAAAACATCAATTAGAAGATAAGATTGCAGCATACTCATCTAAGTTATTAGAAACTTGGGCCGAAATGCCGCCCTATTTTATCACCTCATCAGCCCATAAAATTGGCAGAGACGATGTTTTAGATTACATAGAAAACATCAATCAAACTTTATAAATGCCTCTCAGGGAATCAAAATAGACAGTTTTTTTGAAGACAATTGAACTGTCACCTTTTCCTTCTCTCCACAATATTCGCCATCAATCTGAAAAGCAACAGGCTGATGACAGGCCACTTGCGCTTTTGTAACAGGAAATATTTCAACCACATCAGGATCAAAAGTGGCTTCGTTTGACAAAGTTTTTAAAATCTCTTTCACATCTAAACTTTTGTAAATCAGAAGTTCAAATATATCATCATCCATTTTTGCATGCGGATTCACATTGGCTCCTGTCCCATATTTTTGTGCATTTGCAAAAGCTAATAAAACACCACTGCGCTTAAGCCTTCTGTCCTCAATTTGAATTGTAAACTCAAAGGGATATTTACTTTCCCATAAAGTCGGAAGAGATTGTAAGAAATAGCCCATTTTACCTCGAATAGCAGAGCTTTCATAGTTTTTAATCAATTCTGCATTCAAGCCAAAATCACTGATATGCAAACAAATCTGGTTATCGATCTCCAAAAGGTTCACAGCAATCAAATTCTGACCTAAGGCCACTTCAATTTGCTCTTCAATTGTTTGTGGTATCTCCAAATTCAAAGCAAGGCCATTAGCTGATCCTGAAGGAAATACAGCAAGAGGAATCCGATGATCCAGCATCACTTCAGCAAGCATTTTTAAGGTGCCATCACCACC
Organism: Psychroflexus sp.; assembly: GCA_030457805.1. GTDB lineage: Bacteria > Bacteroidota > Bacteroidia > Flavobacteriales > Flavobacteriaceae > Psychroflexus. The sequence continues at coordinate 6,044 of JAKDUG010000008.1, read as the reverse complement.
GGCAACGAAAACACGATCAAAAACTTTATTATCGATGATTTTTCTGATGTCAACTTGATCATTTTCACCCGTGGTTTCATACATCTCTAAAGATATATTTTCCTTTTGAAGTCTAACTGTGATCATTGTCATCAGCAATGTTTTATCGATATTTCCAGAAATCGGGTTAACTATCAATAAAACTTTTTGTATTTTTTTCATCATTAACAAATTCGCAGTTTAAAATTAATTATTTTATTCAGCTTACCTCACTTCTAAAACATTAATAATTTGAAGTTCGATCTCAAACTTTACCGTGGCTATGCAAATGACAATCAACTTTATGTGTATGGGCATTTGTTTAAATCATGGGCGCCTGACAAATACCGTTTAGATCGCAAAGGATTGAAGCATGCTTTTGCAATTTTACATATGTTTAGAATCCGACCGCTTAAAAATTTTGAGGTCACCTTTCAATTTCAAAATGTTACAGCCACAACAAAAACCCTTGATGATGGTTATTTTGAATTTAATATTCCATACACTGAAGACCTTGAAAGCGGCTGGCACACTTACCAGGTTAGTTGTGAAATTAAAGAAATCGGCATTGTTGAAAAAGGTGAATTTTTAAAACCCTACCCCTCTGAATATGGGATTATTTCAGACATTGATGACACCTTTTTAATCTCGCATAGTGATAATTTTTTCAAAAAGCTATATGTGATGCTATCCAAAAATATCAACAAACGGAAGGCTTTTGATGATGTTGTAGAGCACTACAAAGCCTTGAGCCAAGCGGGGCAAGCTTCTGATGAAGCTTCAAATTCTTTTTTTTACGTGTCGAGCAGCGAATGGAATTTATACGCCTTTATCGAAGCTTTTGCACAACTTCATGAATTGCCAAAAGCTGTGATTAAACTCAAAAAAATAAAAACCGGTATTTCTGATTTTTTACTGACGGGTCGTGGCCAACACGATCATAAATTCGATGAAATCAAAAGAATTATATCTTTTTATCCAGAGATGACCTATGTGCTGCTTGGTGATGACTCTCAAAAAGATCCTTTTATCTATGCGCGTGTTTGTAAAATTTTCCCGAACACAGTGAAGGCTATTTATATTCGACAGACAGGAAAAAAACATAAAACAGATGTCGAAACGACTTTAGAAACAATTAAAAGTCTAGGCGTCCACATCTGCTATTTTAAAGATAGCTCGAAAGCCATCAAACATTCTGAAGATATCAACATCATTTCTTAAACCTCAACTTTATTATAGCTAGGAAAAAAATTCTATAGCTAAAGGAGGAAGTCTAATAAACTTAAAAACACGCTCACTGTCTTATATCACATAAAGACAATGAACGTATTGAAGCCTTACTCTTTTTTAAGATCTAATTTTTCAGCAAAGTAATCACAAAAGTCATGAAAAGTCGCTGACATTTTTTCGTCATCAGTTGCTTTCTTGAATGTGTTTGCCATACTTACTAAAGTTTGATGAAAAAACATCTGCATCTGATCGACAGGCATATCTTTTGTCCATAGATCAATACGCAATGTTTCTTGAGCCTCGTGATCCCAAATAGAAAGCATCGCAGCTTTTGCCTCTGCATCTTCTATCCCACCATCTTTGGCAGACCACTTGATTTTTTCTGGAATTTGATTTTCGTCTGTTTCAATATTAATATTGATATCAGCTTTTCTTTTTGACATGTCTCTTAAGGTTTATAGTTCGCTTGATTAAAAATTTCTACGGCAGTCATACCCAACATCGCTTCTGGCGATACATCAGGGTTTTTACGCATGAAATCACGCACAATCTGCCATCCTATATATTGTCCCATTCGCGGTGAAGATTCATTATCTACACCTAAATAGAATTTTGAAAATGGCGCTAAATTAATAAAACGCTCTTTTAAATCTGACTTCGTAGAATAGACCATTTCATTTTCTACAAAATGTTGCCAGGTCTGCTTTTCGTTATCTTTTGCCCATTCTAATTGCGCATCTGTATAATAAATTTTAACAGCATCTGACTCAAAAGGAAGCGTGATGTCTTTAAAATACAAAAGCTTACCATAATAAACCATGATTGCTAAAAACTGACGCGTTTGCGCTTGAGGCGTTAAACTTTCTCCATAAACTTGCGCAATATCAGACAACATATATGCTTTATCCTGATAATTTCGGATATAAGTTTCAAAATCTGTGTAAAACTCGTGTTCACGTCCCAAATAATTATCTAAAGCTATAAAAAGCAAACTATCCACAACGACGGCTTTGTGCTTGTAATCCACATTTTCTGCCAAAGTATAAATAACAGGTTTGTTGACTTCTGGAAAATAGTGATTGACATATTTATAAAAACGCTCAACATTTTCTTTTGAAGATGAGAAATCATCAAAAACTTGAAAAACCTCATGATCAATAACGTTTTGCAAACTATCACTCATCTTATCAATCCACAAACTATCGGGAATTTCGGGGTTAAAAAAATAAGGATATTCCTTTTTGAGTTGTGGCAAGTCGGAAGGTTGTGCTTCTGCAAAAGCGCGATCAAAACGATGAACTTCAATATTGAGATTTTGGGCTTCCACCTCTTTTAGGATTTTCGAATCATCTTCATTAGAACAAGCTGTTAATAAAAAGACAAGTCCACTAAAAAAGATACTAATTCGGGTCAATTGCTTCATCAAAATTTATTTGGTTTTGATATATTTGACTGCAAATGTAATTATAATAAATCTTAATCGAGAAGGCATGCAATCTGAAAAAATCATAAACTTTATCAAGAACTGGCTGACAGATTATGTAGAAGAAACACATCAAAAAGGATTTGTCATCGGCATTTCTGGTGGCATTGATTCCGCTGTAGTTTCAACGCTTTGTGCGATGACAGGAAAACCGACACTTTGTGTTGAAATGCCAATTCATCAAGATGAAAAACAAGTGCAACGCGCGCAGAAACATCTCAGCTTTTTAAAAGAAAAATACGCGAACGTGACTTCTATTTCCGTTGATCTCACCTCGAGCTTTGAAAGCTTGAAAGAGAGCTTGCCAGCGACAAATTCGCCCCAACTCAATTTGAGCTTAGCCAATACCAGAGCGCGTTTGCGCATGTCATGTCTTTATTATTTTGCAGGACTTGACAAGCATTTGGTTGTCGGTACAGGAAACAAGATTGAAGATTTCGGCGTTGGCTTTTTTACAAAATACGGTGATGGTGGCGTTGATCTAAGTCCGATTGCTGACTTGATGAAATCAGAAGTTTTTGCCATTGCCAAAACGCTAGATATTATTGATGAAATCCAGAATGCACAACCCACAGACGGTTTGTTTGGCGATGAAAGAAGTGATGAAGATCAATTAGGAGCAACTTACGACGAACTCGAATGGGCCATGACTTTTGAAGGAGACCTTTCCAATCTCAACGCTAGAGAAACTGAGGTTTTAGAAATCTACCAACGTTTAAATCGTCAGAACCAACATAAAATAAAGCCTATTCCGCTGTGTAGGATTCCTAAAAATCTCAAATAATCCGATTGAGCTTTCGTGCGATCAAAACTTCAAGTTGCTTGTAATCCATAGTTTCTTGCAGGATTTCCATTCTCTGGTCTTCAGAAGCATTTTGAATTGTTGCTAACATTTCGGCTACTTTTTCATGAATCAGAATACGGCGTAAATTCAGAATTGTCTCTGTCACTTCAGCCGGTTCAAGATTATTCTTATCCTTCACAAAAATGTTCTGACTTTGCCAATTGTGTATTTCATATTTTTCAAACTGCATCACAACGGAAGTGGCTTCATTTGCCAAATGTGGCTCTAAACTGCTGATAAAACTTGACATCTCAAAACTCTCTTTTGTCGAAAGAACAGCTATCAGTTTATCGTACAAAGTTTTAAAAACATCATCGGTAAACTCGACTTCATCACTTTGCAAATCCATATAGATTTTTTCGTAAACCTTATGCTCAGTAGAAATTGGTTTGAGGATTTCTTTTCCAGCTTCATCAAAATCTATTTCATAATCCTCAAAATTTGCAGATTGCGCGCCATATTTAAATAATAAGCCGATAATGATACGCTCCAATTCCTTTTGTGGATCAATTTTTGGCAACTCAAGTTCTTCAACCTTTGAAAGCGTTTGTGGCTTTTCCTTCTTTTGTCGGCGTTGATCTCTTGATTTTTTATTGAGCATTTGATCCAAAGTGCTGAATAAAATCCCTTCAGAAACATGCATAATGTCGGCACAATTCCGGATGTAAAGTTCCTGTTTGATCGGGTCTGGAATTCTAGCAATACTCTGAACAATATCGCGTGTGAGTTCAGATGTTTTCACAGGATCATTCTGTGCTTCTTCGGCTAATAATGACGCCTTGTACTGAATGAAATCTTGCGCATTTGTTTTGAGAAAATCAAGGACTTCTTCTTTTGAATGTGCTCGTGCAAAGCTATCAGGATCATGGCCTTCTGGGAAACTGCAGATTTTGACATTCATGTCTTGCTCCAAAATCAAATCGACACCGCGTAAAGAAGCGCGCTGACCCGCAGCATCACCATCAAAAAGAACAGTAATATTTGAGGTTAAGCGTTTGATTAATCGAATTTGATCTGGCGTCAAAGCTGTTCCTGAGGAAGAAACAACATTCTGCAAACCATTTTGGTGAAACTGGATCACATCTGTATAACCTTCCACAAGCAGGCAATTATCATTTTTTGCAATGGCTTGCTTGGCTTGATATAAACCGTATAAAATTTTACTCTTATGGTAAATTTCACTTTCTGGAGAGTTGAGATATTTAGCCGTTTTTTTAGATTGATCTAATATACGGCCACCAAACCCTAAAACGCGGCCTGACATGGAATGAATTGGAAAAAGAACACGACCACGAAACACATCAAAAGTACGCTCACCACTTTTTTTTGTCAAGCCAGTTGACATCAAAAACTCGAGTTGATACTTCTCCTTTAAAGCTTGATCCGTCAGCGCTGTCCACGCATCAGGAGAATAGCCGAGTTCAAACTCCTTGATGGTTTCATCTGTAAAACCACGTTCTTTAAAATAACTTAAGCCAACAGACTTCCCCTCATCAGTTTCATGTAATTGCTTGACGAAAAAATCACGTGCAAAAGCAGACATCGCAAACATGCTTTCCTTTTCAGAGGCTTTTTCTTTCTCTGCATCACTTTGCTGCGTTTCTTCAATCTCGATCCCGTATTTTTTTGCCAAATACTTGATCGCCTCTGGGTAAGAATAATGTTCGTGCTCCATGATAAAGCTAATGGCATTTCCTCCTTTTCCAGAAGAAAAATCTTTCCAGATCTGCTTGACAGGTGACACCATAAAACTCGGCGTCCGCTCATCAGAAAAAGGACTCAAACCCTTAAAATTAGAACCTGACTTTTTGAGCTGCACGTAATCACCGATCACCTCTTCTACCCGAGCTGCATCAAATACTTTATCAATTGTTGCTTTAGTAATCAATTCACCAACTTATTTTTCACGATTTATAACATAATCAACCATTAAAAGCAAAGAGGCTTTATATGTTGAATCGGGATATTGATCCAAATACTGAAGCGCTTCATTCTTATAGCCATGCATCTTTTGCTCTGCGTATTCTAGACCGCCTGAGTCTTTGACAAAAGTAATCACTTCCTGAACGCGTTTGGTGTTTTTATTGTGATTTTTGACAGAATTAATCAGCCATTTTTTCTCTTTTAAAGATGCTGTGTTTAAGGCATATATTAAAGGTAAAGTCATTTTTTGCTCCTTAATATCTATGCCCGTTGGTTTCCCTATCTTCTGCTGACCATAATCAAACAAATCATCTTTGATTTGAAAAGCCATGCCGATCAACTCACCAAACTTACGCATGTCTTCTACATCTTGAGATTTTGGTTTGACAGCGGCGGCGCCTAAACTACAGCAAGCCGCAATAAGTGTTGCCGTCTTTTGACGTATAATATCGTAATAAACATCTTCAGTAATGTCAAGTCGTCTAGCCTTCTCGATTTGTAAAAGTTCACCTTCACTCATTTCACGTACAGCGACGGAAATAATTT
>JAKDUG010000105.1 GCA_030457805.1 Psychroflexus sp. | reverse complement strand
TGCGTGAGATTGATGGATGATAAAAAGGAATGTCCCCAACAATCGAAGTAGCTTAAAAGTATTCATCGCTTATGAAACGTGAGATTTTAGACGATATTATCTTTGCAAATCTAAATTAAAGAAAGTTTTAACAACATATTTTCAATTTTTTTTGATTATAAAAAAATAATCTTGTTAATACAGCGTTAATTATTATATTGCGAAACTAAATTACTTATTGATAAACATCTTAATTATGAAATTAAAAAATCTCCGTATAGTTGGGATTACAATGATCACTGCACTTGCAGTTGTGAGTTGTAATAATTCAAGAGATTATTCAGATTCTTCGAGAGCCACAGGCTGGGATTTGACTGGAAAGAAAGGAGGTCCTGAATACAAAACGGACTACGACGAGAAAGAGCCAGCACCAGGATTAGTCTTTATAGAAGGAGGAACTTTCACGATGGGTAAAGTTCAAGATGATGTCATGCATGATTGGAACAACAGCCCGGTACAACAACATATTCAGTCATTCTATATGGATGAAACTGAGGTCACGAACATTATGTACTTAGAGTACATAAATTACCTCAAACAAATGTTCCCTCCTACAGATCAGAAATATTCAAATATCTATAAAGGCGCACTACCTGATACATTAGTTTGGAGAAATCCACTCGGATTTTTAGAGAATATGGTCAGTAATTACCTGAGACATCCAGCATACCAGAACTATCCTGTTGTTGGTGTCAACTGGATTCAAGCAACTGAGTTTAGTAAATGGCGTACAGATCGAGTGAACGAAAAAATTGCTTCAGATGAAGGCTATGTTGAGCGAGATGCATATATGGATGCAGATGCAGGCTCTAACTTTACAACTGAAACTTACCTCAATGTCCCTTCAAAAGTATATGGGGGGGATGAAGAAATTCTTAGAGGTGGTAAACAAACACAAAGAAAGTTAAATCGAAAAGGCAATGATCCAGAAGATGGTGATCCAAAAGATATTTATGTACAGAAAAAAGATGGTGTATTCTACCCAGAGTATAGACTTCCAACTGAGGCTGAGTGGGAATATGCTGCTTTAGCACAATCATCAATTAGAGAATACAACTCTTATAAAGGACGTAAAAAATATCCTTGGGATGGAGATTATACACGTTCTGGGAAAAGAAAGACTTTAGGTGATCAAAAAGCGAATTTCAAACAATCTGTTGGTGACTACGGCGGTATTCAAGGCTGGAGTGATGACAATGCAGATATTACAGCTGAAGTCAAAACCTACGCACCAAATGATTATGGCCTATATGATATGGCTGGTAACGTTTCTGAGTGGGTTGCTGATGTTTACAGGCCAAGAATTGACGTTTCTTTTAATGACTTCAACTACTTCAGAGGTAATGTTTATACAAGAAATGTGATCAACGAAGATGGCTCAGTCAAAGTATTGGGTGCTGATGATGTGTCTTACGATACTTTGAGTGATGGTAAAATCGTTGCGCGTGGTCTTCCTGGTGAAATCCAGAAAGAAGGAATTGATGAAAAAGAGACTTATTTAAGAACAAACTTCTCTCGTAGTGACAACACAGACTTCCGCGATGGTGATAAGGCTTCATCTAGATACTTTGGGACTGGCAGCAGTGATGAGGACAGAATGTACAATTCTCCACAGCACGAAGTCACAGCAGCTCAAGATTCACTAGAAACTGGCTTAGATCGTGAATATGACAAGTCTAACAGTCGAACAACTTTGATCGACAACAGTGTCAGAGTTTATAAAGGAGGTTCATGGAGAGACCGTGCTTATTGGTTAGACCCCGCACAAAGAAGATACTTCCCACAAGATATGGCAACCGATTTTATCGGATTTAGAAATGCGATGTCTAAAACAGGTTCAAAAACTTTTAAAGGAAGAAAAACAAAGAATTAAAATTAAAATTCTTTTATAAACCAAGAATGCCCTAATTTTGAATTAGGGCATTTTTTATGAGCATATGACATTAGAAGAACTACATATCACATTTTTAAAATCCTCTGGAGTCAGTACTGATTCGAGGTGTATTAAAGAAAATCAAATATTTTTTGCATTAAAAGGAGAGCATTTTGATGGCAACCAATATGCTGAAAAAGCAATAAATCAAGGCGCTAAGCTTGTTGTTATTGATGACAAAAAATACAAAACTGAAAAGACTTTAGTTGTTGATGACGTTTTGAAATGTCTCCAAGATTTAGCATGTTTTCACAGGCATTACCTTGATTTAACCATTATTGCAATCACTGGCAGTAATGGGAAAACCACTACAAAAAACCTGATTAAGGAAGTCTTATCACGTCAATTTAAAGTTAAAGCAACTGAAGGCAACCTGAATAACCACATTGGAGTCCCCCTTACATTATTGTCTTTGAATTCATCTCATGAAATAGGAATTGTAGAAATGGGTGCCAATCATCAAGGTGAAATTAAAGCACTTTGTGAAATTGCCGAACCCAGCTACGGCTATATCACAAACTTTGGGAAGTCACATCTCGAAGGTTTTGGAGGAATCCAAGGCGTCATCAAAGGGAAAAGTGAACTCTACGATTATTTGATGCGCAAGAATAGAAAAATATTTATCAATGCTGATGACGCCAAACAAGTCGAGATCACAAAAGAGGCAAAAACATACAGGATTGGAGAAGATGCGCTAGCAGATTGTCGCGTCAAACTTATCAATGCAGACCCTTATGTTGAAGTGAGCTTTAATGGAAAGCACATTCAAAGTCAACTCATCGGCGCCTTTAACTTCAAAAACATTTCAGTCGCCATAGGTTTTGGTGTGTATTTTAGTGTGCAATCCCTGGAAATCATAGCGGCAATTGAAGGCTACAGTCCTCAAAATATGCGTTCTCAAATCATTAAAAAAAACAACTTCAAGATTCTACTCGATGCCTATAACGCAAATCCAACGAGTATGGAAGCTGCAATCCTTGCTTTAGACCAAATGAAAGCAAAAAAACATGGCCTTATTTTAGGAGATATGTTTGAAGTTGGCAATACGTCTGCAAAAGAACACCAAAAGATCATTGATCTCATCCTCTCCAAAAATTTTGATCAATTGATTCTTGTCGGTGAGACTTTTTATGAACTCGCCCAACACAATCAAAAGATAAAGGCTTTTCGAACAACCAAGGATTTAACCTCACAACTCAATACATTTGACTTTAAGGACCATACTATTTTAATCAAAGGATCGAGAGGAATGCAACTTGAAACTCTTGTTGATGCGTTCTAAAAAGGTCATTCAACCGAAAGTTAGTTTTCAAGAAATCAATAAAATTGCAATTCCGGCCATCATTGCTGGCATTGCTGAACCCCTTATCTCATTAACTGATATTGCCATTATTGGCAATGTTAAAGTCAATGCCGTTGAGGCTTTAGCTGCAGCAGGTATTGTAGGCTCATTTTTATCAGCTCTCATCTGGGTAATTGCCCAAACAAAAACAGCTATTTCCGCCACTGTCTCACAACATTTAGGCAACAATCGCCTACACGCTGTCAGGACGTTAGTGCCGCAAACCCTTTACTTCAACCTCGGCTTAAGCCTGGTCATCTATATCATAACAGCTTTCTTTTCAGAGCTTATTTTCACAGCTTACAATGCTGACGGGCTCATCCTAACTTACGCAAAGTCATACTATCGAATTCGCGCCTTAGGCTATCCTTTAACTCTTGTTACTTTTGCCATATTTGGCGTCTTTAGAGGAATGCAAAATACACTTTGGGCAATGAAATGTAGCCTTGTTGGTGCGGCGGTCAACATGGGATTGAGTTATATCTTAGTTTTTGGAATAGATGGTATCATTCCGAGTTATCATATTGAAGGTGCCGCTGTAGCAAGTGTGGTTGCGCAATTTGTGATGCTGAGCATGGCTGTGTATTACTACATTACAAAAACTAATTTCGGATTTGAGTTGCGTCGAAAAATCAATCCTAATTTAAGGCCATTACTCATCATGAGTTTTAACTTATTCCTGAGAACGCTAGCCTTAAATATCGCTATTTATATGGCAAATACCTACGCTACAGGTTACGGCAAAACTTATATTGCTGCACAGAGTATTTTGATGAATATATGGCTATTTTTTTCATTTTTCATTGATGGTTATGCCAATGCAGGCAATGCAATCGGTGGCCGGCTACTCGGCGCTAAAGCCTATCAAAAATTGTGGCTTTTGAGCAAAGACATCAGCAAGTATGCGGTGATCATCGCCATCAGTTTATCCCTCATCTGTTTTATATTTTACAGTGACATTGGCTACTTTTTCAATAAAGACAGTGATGTGCTCCATGCTTTTTCTCAGGTTTTCTGGATTGTTCTTCTCATGCAACCTATGAATGCAATTGCTTTCATGTTTGATGGCGTTTTTAAAGGTCTAGGGGAAGCAAAATATCTGAGAAATCTACTCTTAGCAGCAACCTTTCTAGGCTTTCTTCCGACCTTACTCATCTGTGACTATTTTGGTCTTCAACTTTACGGCATTTGGATTGCCTTTAGCGTTTGGATGTTCATCCGCTCAAGTGCTTTAGTTATCCAATTTCGTCTCAAATATCTAAATAAAGTATAAAAAGATGAGTTTCGGAGACAATCTGGAAGAAAACGCTTACCTTAGAAGAGATAGATAAATACTCTTAATTCCTAGATAAATGTTTCAAACTGAACTTCCAAAACCACAGAAAACACAGAAATTTGTAGACGGATTTGACCTTGAAGTTTTCCTGTCAGACAACTGGTTTTATGTCCTTATCGTCGTCTTCATTCTTGCCCTTGTTATTTTTGAAGCCAGTCGGAAAAAGAAAGCACGCGAGGAAGCACGAAAGAATAAAAAAGATTAGAAGTCAATTAGTATTATAAAATTAAAGACATAACAAGCAAGTCCTCTACTGAGTCAAGAAATTGTGATAAAACGATTAATGTGTCTTGCTTGGTTTAAATAATCTTGTGAATTAAACCGCATGAAAGACGAAAGCATCATCATCCAAAAGGCAAACGGTGATCATGAAAAATTTGATGTCAACAAACTCAAAGCATCACTACTAAGAAGTACAGCTACAGAGCATGAAGCTGATGTGATTGTAGCCGAAATCCTCCCTCAACTTCACGACGGCATCAGCACCAAAAAAATTTACAGAAAGGCTTTTGCATCACTCAAAAAACATAACCGAATATCGGCATCACGCTATAGTCTTAAAAGAGCCATTTTAGAACTAGGACCAACAGGATTCCCCTTTGAACGCTTGATTAGTGCATTGCTTAGCGACAATGGTTTTAAAACAGAAATAGGCATTACTTTACAAGGGAAATGCATCACACATGAAGTCGACGTTTTGGCTGAAAAAGAAGGCAATACCTATCCAGTAGAATGCAAGTTTCATTCGGATCCAAAATCCGTGAGCAATGTCAAAGTTCCGCTTTATATCAACTCGCGATTTATCGATATTCAAAAACACTGGAATACAAACTCTGCAAAAGACACATTCCTCAAACAAGGTTGGCTGGTCACTAACACCCGCTTTTCGACCGATGCAATTGCTTATGCTAAATGTGTCGATTTAAATTTACTCAGTTGGAATTATCCCCATGAAAATGGCCTCAAACACAATATTGATAGGTTTGCACTTTACCCAATTACTGTTTTAACAACCCTTACAAAACATGAAAAAAAATGCATTATTGAAAATGATACCATCCTGACGAAAGAGCTGTATGCCGCGCCACATTTATTTGATAAGATTGGGATTTCGAAAATTAGAAAAAAACGAATTCTCAATGAGATTAAACGTCTTTGCAATCTTTAATTATAGAAATCATGGAAAAAGAAAATACAACTTCAGTAGATCAGGAAAAGATCAAGATTCATTTTTTAGGAGCTGCAGAAACCGTCACAGGTTCTAAATATCTCATAGAAACGCCAGAGAAAAATATTTTGATTGATTGCGGTATGTTTCAAGGCCTTAAAAAACTCCGTAAAAAAAACTGGGAAGATCTTCCCATAGATGTCACTGCCATTGATGTCGTTTTACTTACGCATGGACATTTAGATCACACCGGCTATTTACCACGACTGTATAAACAAGGATATCGCGGCAAAATTATTGGAACGAGACCGACATTAGCCATCACCGAAATAATTTTGCTAGACAGTGCTAAAATTCATGAGGAAGAAGCTAATAGAGCAAATAAAGAAGGTTACTCCAAGCACAAACCAGCCAAACCTTTTTACGCAATCAATGATGCCGAAATCACAACTGGTTTCTTTGAGTCTGTCGAAAAAAACAAATGGATAGAGCTCACTAAGGATATACATTTCCGTTTTCGCTACAACGGACATATCATTGGAGCAACATTTATAGAGCTCAAAATACATGGGAAAATAATGGTTTTTTCAGGAGATATTGGCCGTTTAAAAGACCCGCTACTTTCACCACCCGAAAAACCTCAATACGCCGACTATCTTTTTATGGAAAGTACTTACGGGAATAAATTACACCCAGTCGAAAAGGTTTCAGAAAAACTGGTTCAACTGATTGACCAAACAATCAAAAATCGCGGGACATTAATCATACCTTCCTTTGCCGTTGAACGTCTACAAACACTTATGTTTCTGTTATGGAAACTCTACACACAAAATAAAATCCCAAATATCCCCATTGTGGTTGATAGCCCGATGGGCAATAATGTTCTATCCGTTTTTGAGCAATTCACTGATTGGCATAAATTATCACCACAGGAATTTAAAGCCATGCATAAACGCATGCAAATTGTCAGTTCCTATAAAGAAACCTGGGAAACCATCGATAACCCAAGACCGAAAGTTGTCATTGCAGGAAGTGGAATGGTGACTGGCGGACGTGTTTTAACCTATTTAAAACAAATGATAGATCGCTCAAACACAACAATACTAATTGTGGGTTACCAAGCGGAAGGCACACGTGGGAGACAACTTCTAGAAGGAGCTGGAGATTTAAAATTTTTCGGAAAATATTATCCAGTCAAAGCAGAAGTACATCATATTGAAAGCCTTTCAGCACACGCAGATCAAGCGGAGCTCTTAGATTGGACCTCTGAAATCAAGAATCGTCCTGAAAAGATTTTCCTTATTCACGGAGAGCCGACAGCGCAAGATGCATTGCGTGTAAAACTTCAAGACCATTATCACTGGGATGTCACAATTCCGAAACTCAACGAGACAATAGAATTGGACATTTAATCTCGTTTTTCATTTTTTAAAAATTTTGCTGCGAAATAAAACGAAAGACTTGAGAAATCAAGAGACATAAAATTTGAGCAATAAGTTTCTTTACAACTACTGTCTCTATAACTTTTATAAAAGCTACAAATAATGAAACCTGGAATTGCTAACTTAGCCCGCATTGAAAGTTAAGAAAAATAATAATCTTAATTTTGAAA
>JAKDUG010000007.1 GCA_030457805.1 Psychroflexus sp. | reverse complement strand
AAATGAATAATCATTCCCTATAAAATTCCATAATTGATAACAAAAGTATTTTTTATATTTAAATTGACAATCAACTTTTAGAAAAAAAACTAAAGTGATGTGCTTTTATTTTATCAGACCCCTCCTAAAGTTAAAATCTCCACTGTAATAAAAACTAAGAAAGCAACTGAGTTATAATAAATTCCATCCGCAGTTGTGACGCACAGCTTGCAACATCTTTGCTAAAGGTTTAAACTTTAAAGGAAATAGATTTTTAAATCTCTTTAAAATTTGCATTTCGCATCCAAACCACTGCACCATCAGGAAGCCTGACTTCTCGGTAATCATTAAACTTAGAAAGCAGTTCCATTTTTGTGCCTTCATGCAATATTACAGCAGCCTCGCTACGTTGGTTTGGCTCATCATAAGCCTCTATCTCTTCATCAAAAAGGATAGCGTAATCTTTCGTTTGAAATGATTCAGAAAGTCTATTGGCTTGCCAAAAACTCAGACTTGCTAATAATAGAAAGACAACAAAGGAAATAAAACCAGTTCGTTTGATTTTTGAATTGCCTTTTATCAGGTAAACAACAAAACTAAAACACATCAAAATAGCGAAAAAAACGACAAGATACGCCCATTGATCGATGCTTAGCACACGGTTTAGACGATTGATGAATCTTTGGAAATCTGAAAGTTTGACTTCTGAAAATTGATCAATTGTCAAGGTCTGTGCATGTGCGAGATTTTGGTATACAAATTCTGCATTTGGCTTGACGGCCAATGCTTTCTCATAAGCATAAATCGCATCTGCCAGTTTATTTTGCTTGAGATAAGCATTGCCAAGATTGAAATAAACATCAACGGAAGTCTGTCCATTTTCAATTATCGAATTGTAAAGCTCTGCGGCACGCTCGTATTTTGCATTGTTATAGGCTGCGTTTGCCTTATCAAACTTCTCAACACTTTCTTGAAATCCAAAAGACAAACTCGTCCAACAAAAAACCAGTATTAAAATTAATTTTTCCATTTTAAATTTGTTTGTCAATTTTTGAGATGAGCACACTTGCATTCTCATAATCCTCTTGCATTGTATGGCTTTCAGCCGAGGCGTAACGCGCCAATTCACATTTCTCCATCAAGGACATCAGCTCTTCTATAGCTGTTGCATCAACTGATTTCTTAGCCAAGCTTTCTTTTAAGTTTTCTTTTGAAAGCTCATGTGTCTTGATGCCCAACTTGGCTTTCAAAAATTTGTATAATGCCAATTCTAAATTTGCATAAAAAATTGCAGGCTCACCAATTGTTGATTTGGCCACTGAAAGATATTTCTTTGCTAATTTATCTGCACGCTTTATGGCTTTTGATTTATGAGTGACTTTGAAAAGTCCCACTTTCTTTAAAATTAAAAGGACTGGAATCATCAAAGTGAAAAATCCGACAAGAATCCAAAACAGCATTGATCCAAAAAACCGATCCATTACTAAAGGCTGCAGTTTGGTTTCTAAACGTATAAAATTAAAACGGTTAAGGTCAGTGACATAGTTCTTCCCTTCTCGATCTGTATCAACAGTATCTGAAGAAGAATTTGAAGATGAAGCAACATTAGGATTAGTCTTGACATTGAGATTTATAGCTCCTGAATTAATGGTTTTGTAAGCTTCGCTCTTCGGATCAAAATATGTAAAGCTCAATGGATTAATTTTAAACTGTCCAGGAGAATTTGGCACCAAAGTATAGCTATCTTTTACTTCTCCGCGCATTCCACTCAATCGTGTCGACACATTTTCGGTGTGCTCAGGATCATAAGATTCGATAGAAGAAGGGAATTTAGGAGCTGGCATATTGATCAAGGACAAATTTCCTCTACCAGAAATAGAAACATCGTAATTTAAAGATTCAGTTGCAAGAAGTTCTTTTTTACTTGTTGTCACATCCAAATTAAATTGCCCCACCGCACCAGAAAAACCAGCGGGTTTACCTTCCTCTGGCAAAGCCTTTACCTCAATTGTTTTACTTTTAGCAGAAACCGTTCTTTGAACAAGATCATATAAACGTCGACCAAAAAAATCTCTTTTATTCGAAGGAACCTCAACTGAAACCTCTAATGATAGTGGCTCAATATCAAGCTTCCCTGATTTTTGAGGATACAGAACTGTTCGTCTTAATTCAACATAACGATAGGGATTTCCGCCATAAGATCCTTCCTTGACTTCTTGGCGTTTAATCTCTATATTCTCATTCCAAAACCCTTTAAACTTTGGTTCATCAAGGCTTTTCCAGTTTCTAACATTGGTTGTTGGACTGACATAAAGTTTATAAACGACAGAAATACCCTCACTGAGATATGGCTTATAATTACTGACCTCCGCGACAAGATGGATGGCGTCAGAAATGTCAATTTGGTTTCCGGAGCCATCACCAGGATTATCAACGGCTTCAGTCACCTCAATAGGAAGTGGTGATGTTTTGTAAACTTTGTTATCGACTTCAATTTCAGCCTGACCTACTTCTAATTTTCCTCTTTTGGTTGGTTGTATAAAGTATGTGTAGGTTTTAGAAAAAGAACTTTTCCCATTCACCCATTGTGATTGGACAGATTGGTGTGGCCCCGCCACTTTTTTGAAATTCTTAAAATCTGGTGCTCTAAAATTATCCCCGTCATGATCAACAGTGAATTCAATTTTTACGCGTTCATTAATTCCCATTTTATCGCGACTACTTTTAGCCACAAAACTCACCTGTGCAAAAACGGTATAACACACAAAGAGGTTTAAAAATAGAATTATATTTTTCATTTGACTTACCAATCTTTTTCTGTTTTGACTTTTGAGCCTTTCGCTTTTTCTGCGTTTATTTTTTCTTGAATCTTGTCTTCCTGATTATCAATTGCCTTTAACAAACGTTGCACTTGCTCAGGTGAAAGCTTTCCTTTCTGAGGTTTTTGCTGCTCCTGCTCACCTTCACCATCATTATCTTTCTTTTGCTCTTTCTTATTTTTCTGATCTTCTCCATCTTCCTGTTCATCAGAATCATTCTGATCTTGATCACCATCATCTTTATCCTGTTCGTCCTTTTGATCACCTTTATCCTTTTGGTCTTCATTGTCACCTTCATTATCAGAATCATCTGACTTGTCTTCTTGGTCCTGGTCTTGATCTTGTTCCTGGTCTTGGTCTTGGTTTTCTTGCTTATTATCATCTCCATCTTCTCCACCATCGTTATTTTCATCATCCTGCATTTCTTTAGCTAAGGCATAATTATAACGCGTTTCTTCATCATTAGGATTGTTGCGCAAGGCATCTTTATAGGCTGCAATTGCAGCTTGGTAATTTTTTTCTTTCATCATTGAATTACCAAGGTTGTGATAAGCTTTATGAATGAGCTCTTTATCTTCTGTATTCTTTATCGCTTCTAAAATACGTTTGCGTGCAGCAGGAATTTCATCGTGGTCAAGATACAAATTACTGAGGTTATAGGCTGCAGTTGTGTTATTTTCACCAGACTTTGCCAAAGCTTTTCTGTAAGCGGCTTCGGCTTGTGCAAAATCACCTGAGGTCGCTTTCTCATAGGCCTCAGACAAAAGCTTCTTATCCTCTTTCTCTAGTTTTGTTTCTTGTGCGTTCATACGTTGAGCAGAAACAAAACAAAAAAGAGACAGAGTCACGTATAAAAGTTGTTTATTTCTTCGCATCATCTTTTTCATTAAATAAATTCAACCTTTGTATCCATGTTGTTTTTTTGGCAAAAACAAACATATCTAAGATGAGCAAAATGATTCCCAATCCTAAAAACCATTGGTATTGACTTTTAAAATCAGCAAATTGTTTCGACTCAAATTCTGTTTTCTCTAAGGCATTGATATTTTCAAAAATCTGATCTACAACAGCCTTGGTATTTGTGCCGTGCATATATTCACCATCCGTAATTGAGGCAATCAACTCTAAAGTGTTAGGATCCATTTTTGTAATGACTGTTTCTCCCGCGCTGTCTTTTTTGTAAGTCTGTGTCTTTCCATTTTTCTTTATCGGAATAGGCGCGCCTTTCTCACTTCCTAAACCAATTGTGAAAATTTTGATCCCGGCATCGGCGGCTTTCTGGCTTATTTCTTCAAGGTTGCTTTCATGATCTTCACCATCGCTTAAAAGCACCAGCACTTTATTTGTTTGGTCTTCATCATCAAAATAAGTTGTTGCCAAATCAATGGCTTGGTTAATCGCCGTTCCTTGACTTGACACCATATCGGTATTCATTGTTCTCAGGAAAGTTCGTGTTGTTCCGTAATCAGTTGTTATCGGGATTTGTGGGAAAGCACTTCCTGCATAGCCGATGAGTCCCACCCGGTCACCCGCAAGCTTATTGATGATCTTGTTTGTAATTTGTTTGGCTTTCTCTAATCGGTTTGGGGCAATATCTTCTGCCAGCATACTTTTAGAAACATCAAGAGCAAAAACGATATCGATGCCTTCGCGCTTTACAGTTTCTATTTTGGTGCCCACCTTTGGATTGACAAGTGCCACCACTAATGTAGCAATTCCCAAACTGATCAAAATCAGTTTTAATAAAGGTTTTCCTCTGGAAAAATCGGGTGCTAAATGGGTGAAAAACCGTGCCTCAGCAAACTGAGATCGCCGCTTTTTTTGCCATAATGTATAGATCCAAAACACAAAAAAGAGGATTGGAATCAGGGCTAAAACCCAAAAATAAGATGTTTTTTCAAGAATATACATTATACAAAACTTCTAAATATTGTAAATTTCAACAACTGCTCTAAACATATAAGGCCTAATCCTAACAGAATTAAAAACCTAAATTTCTCATCGTAATTATAATATTTAAACTCCTCGACTTCTGATTTTTCTAATTGATCAATCTCATCATAAATCGACTTGAGTTTATCATTGTTCGTCGCCCTAAAATACTTTCCGCCAGTACGATCAGCAATACTTTGCAGCAAAGCTTCATCAATCTCAACCTTGACATTGCGGTAAACAAAACTTCCGTCACCGCGGATAGCAACCGGTGAAGGCGCCTCTCCATTTGTTCCAATACCGATTGTATAAGTTTTAATATCGTATTGTAGCGCCAATTCTGTCGCCGTTTCAGGATCGATAAAGCCAGAATTGTTCACACCATCTGTTAAGAGAATGATCACTTTACTTTTGGCTTTGCTCTCTTTCAACTTATTCACAGATGTTGCTAAACCCATTCCAATAGCGGTTCCACCCTCTATGAGATTGGTAAACTCAATACTTTCAATCGCTTTTAAAGTAATTTCCTTATCACTTGTAATCGGTGTTTTGGTATAACTTTCACCTGCAAAAATGGTAATCCCAAAACGATCATTCGGGCGTTCATTAACGAACTCAGTTGCCACTTTCTTTAAAGCCTCAAAACGATTAGGCTTTAAATCCTTTGCAAGCATACTCGCTGATATATCGACAGACATCACAATATCAATTCCTTCAGATTTTTTAACCTTTGTGGATGCATCGACTTCACGAGGTCGTGCCATGGCAAGAATAAAAATACTTAATGCCAATAAGCGCAGCACCAATAAAAATGGCCGCAATTTAGCCAATAAAGTCTGCTGGTTTTGAAAAGCTTTAGTGCTTGACAAACGCAAACTCGCATACTTCTTTTTATGGCTGTAAATGGACCAAATTGCCAGTAAAGGAATAAGTCCTAAAAGCCACAACCATTGTGGATGCACAAATGTAAGATTAGCGAACATTCTCATCAGGTTTTTCAAATTCGACTGAATTGATGATCCGCTCTGTAATAGTCTCGGCATAGTCATCTTCAGCATTATAAATAATTGTAATCTGCTGATATCGTCCAGCAAACCCAAAGTTTAAAATCTGATAATTCTTTTTAATATCATTCTGTGTAATTGGATTTTCGATAGCAAAGCTCCCTGAAACTTTCACCCCTTTGACGCCTTGGTAAGTTTCAAAGTCTTCGTTTTTCATCAAAATATTGTAAGCCCCTTTCTTTTCTAGATTTTCATAAACACCATCTACAGCTTTTTCTAAATCAAAATCGACTTCCTCTTCAAATGCCACTTGACTCAAGACGACAAAAAGATTGGCATACAAACTTCCAGTGGCAAAAGTCTCTTGCTTTGCAGCCTTCATTTTTTTAACACCTAAACTATCTAGGTTTTGACGCACCAACACTTCTGGCGTTGTAATTTTAATCTCTGGGACAGAATATTCACTTGTTACCCAATCATTTTCCAACATGGTTTTACTCTCATTTCCAAAAACATTGTCGCGAATATAATCATAGCCTTTGGTGGCTATTAATGAAGAAACGCCAAACACAAAAAGCAAGATACCGATGGCAACACCAGCGATGATCTTTTGTTTTTTACGTTTTTTCCGAAGTTGTTCTTGGTAAGCGATATCTTTTCTTTTCTCTTCAGCCGTCGGCTCAGGAATAGCACTTTGGACATGCTTGATAAACTTTTCAATATCCTTACGGTAAGATTTCAGACTAATCATATCAGGGTTTTGACCCGCAAATTTTGAAAAGTCTGTTTGGACCAATATTTTCTGAAATGAGTCTAAATATTTTGTTTTAAAATTGACTTGCTTATCCTCTTTTTTCTGATAAAGTGCCGCGATCAACTCATTTGAAGTGTATTCCATCGCACGGACTTCAATTTTTTCATCTAAATAACGGCGACTAATATTCGTCAATTCGGTGATGTAATCTTTAAATTGTCTGTTTTTTATATAGTCAGCTTGGTCCAATTCTTTTAAAGACAATTGCGCTTGTGGATACGGCGGAATACGTCTTTTTGATTTGTCATATTTCTTGCGGTATTTAAAATAGACAATACTTAGCACAACTAAAAAGAGAAGAACTCCCAAGGCCCACCACAGCCAAGTTGGTAACTGAAAAGGTTTATCAACACCTATTTCACGTTTGATCGGAAAGAGTTTTTGCTGTGTTGTATCCACTTCAATTCCTGCCACACTCAACTTTAAACTATCCGTCAAATAAGGTTTATCATTAATTTTCAGAAGCTGAGGCGGAATTGTGTATTGCCCAGAATCAAACTGTGTTAATGTATATTTTTTGAGAAGGTTGAGCTTATCTTCTTTCAGAAAAGTGGTGTCAATTTTTAAAGCTTCCACCATTTCCATTGGCACAAAGCTTTGTTCTTTTGGAAAAATAATCTGATCTGATTTTGAAACGCCTTCAACAAAAATGCGGTATTCAATTTGTTCACCTAAACGCATTTGAGACGTGTCAATGTCAGCCTCTACTTTTTGAGAAAAAGCATTTGTAAAACACAGAAACATCAGACATGTGATTGTCAAATGTTTCGCCGATAGAATTGCATAAGGTTTTAAACTTTTTATCATCTTCTTTTAAAATAAGCTAATAACTTTTTGACATAACTTTCATCCACACGGCAGTTCATATAACCAGAGCCACTTAATCTAAATGCTCGGTAGAAATAATCAACCTGATCCTTGTAATGGGCATGATATCTTTTACGAGCACTAGCGGAAGAAGTATTCACCCAAGTGTAGCTGCCAGTTTCGGCGTTTTGCACTTGCACTAAGCCTAAGCTTGGCAAATTCTCTTCACGTTCATCATAAATTCTAATTCCCGTCACATCGTGTTTTTTTGCTGCAATTTTAAGTTTATGCTCATATGAATCATCCATAAAATCAGAAAGCACAAAAACGATGGCTTTCTTTTTAAGCATATCAATCATATATTTAAATGCTTTCCCTAAATCTGTTTTTACACTTTGAGGTTTAAACTCAATCAATTCACGGATAATTCTCAACACATGTGAGCGTCCTTTTTTTGGAGGAATATAAAGTTCTATTTGATCTGAAAATAACATTAACCCAATTTTATCATTATTCTTTGTCGCAGAAAAAGCAAGTGTTGCTGCTATTTCAGTAATAATGTTGTTTTTAAAATCGGCTTTTGTACCAAAATCATTTGAAGCTGAAACATCCACAAGTAACAGCATTGTCAACTCGCGTTCCTCTTCAAAAACCTTAACGAAAGGCTCGTTGTAGCGGGCGGTCACATTCCAATCAATACTACGGACATCATCACCATATTGGTATTGTCGCACTTCGCTAAATGTCATCCCACGACCTTTAAACGCAGAATGATACTCGCCACCAAAAACACTATCGCTTAAGCGACGTGTTTTGATTTCGATTTTACGAACCTTTTTAAGTAATGCTTTAGTATCCATAAAGTGAAAGAATTGACATGATGACTAAGATGATGCTTTTAAAAAACATCTTTTTACGGCACTTCAATCTCGTTGATCACTTTATTAATAATATCTTCAGTCTTGATATTTTCGGCTTCAGCTTCATAAGTAATCCCGATACGGTGGCGCAATACATCATAGACCACTGCACGAACATCTTCAGGAATCACATAACCTCGACCTCTAATAAAGGCAAAACATTTAGCTGCTGTTGCCAAGTTGATACTCCCTCTTGGAGAAGCGCCAAAACTGATTAATGGCTTGAGCTCTTCAAGACCGTAACGCTCTGGATAACGCGTTGCAAAAACTACATCAAGAATATAGCGTTCGATTTTCTCATCCATATAAACCAGACGAACGGCCTCTTGCGCACGTGTAATTTGCTCCAAAGAAACAACAGGATTCACTTGATCATAGGCGCCTTTTAAGTTTGCTCTGACGACCAATTGTTCTTCCTCAAACTTAGGATAATCAATCACTGTTTTGAGCATAAAACGGTCAACTTGTGCTTCTGGCAGAGGATAAGTCCCTTCTTGCTCAACTGGGTTTTGCGTTGCCATCACCAAAAAGGGAGGCTGGAGCTTAAAAGTTGTATCCCCAATTGTGACTTGTTTTTCTTGCATGGCCTCCAACAAAGCTGACTGCACTTTCGCTGGGGCACGGTTGATCTCATCAGCAAGTACAAAGTTGGCAAAAATTGGCCCTTTCTTGATGGTGAAATCATTCTCCTTGACATTGTATATCATTGTCCCCACGACATCGGCAGGAAGTAAATCTGGTGTAAACTGAATTCGACTAAAATCACCTTTTACAGCTTTTGAAAGTGTATTAATTGCAAGTGTTTTAGCGAGTCCAGGAACCCCTTCTAGTAAAATGTGCCCTTTCCCAAGCAATCCAATTAATAGGCGTTCGATCATGTGCTTTTGCCCGATGATGACTTTATTCATTTCGTTGACTAATAAATCAACAAAAGCACTTTCTTCTTTGACTTTAGCATTGATACTTTCGATATCAAGCATTGCGTTTTCTCCTTCCATAATTAGAATTTCTTATAGACGTATAAGTTCATGTTATTACAATCTCGCGCAAATTCAAAAAATAAATGAATTTGCGTTGTTAATAGGAGGTTAAAAATAAAAAAATAGAGAAATAATTAGGCTTTTATTATCAAAAAAGATTGAATTCACTTAAAGTATTTGGCAATTTAACGAAATCACTTTTACATTTTGTAAATCCAGTGCTCAGGATTTAGCTTTTTAAGGTTCTTAAAAAGCTGGAAGAAAAGCGTTGTTTTTCCCGAAGATGGGTTTGTTCCAATACGGCCAATATCTTGATTCCGAAAAACCTTATCTCCTTTTTCAACATAGACTTTATCCAGGTTATTATAAACACTGATAAAATCACCATGCCGAATCATAATTGCAATATTAGCACCCGGAATTTTATTGATTTGACTCACTTCACCTTCAAAAATAGCACGCGCATTACTATTCTTTTCCGCATCAATACGCACGCCATTACTTTCAATCATTGTGGTCGTAACAATCGGGTGGCGATGTTTTCCAAAACGCATAGAAACGATTCCTGAAGCAACTGGCCACGGAAGTTTACCTTTGTTTTGAGAAAAATCTTCCGCCAAAGCTTCAGCTTCAGGCGTCAATTTAAAACGCGTTGTCGATTTTGACCCAGACTTCGCATTTTCACGCGCAATGGCTTCCTTGATTAAACGTTCTATTTCTTGATCGATCTTGGCCACTTGCTTTTGTTTGCCTTGAATTTCACCCTTGAAATCCTTTTCTTGAGCCTTCACTTGAGCGACTAGACCTTGTCGATTTTTCTGGTCTTCAAGAAGCTCGCTTTTGGCTTTTCGATTATCGGCCAAAATGCTTTCCTTTTCTTTGCGCTGCTCAAACAACTCATCGTTTAGAGATTGTAATTCTTCTGTTTTCTCTTTAATTTCATCGCCTTGTTGCTTTCTGTAGTTTGCATATTGCTTCATGTATTGCAAACGTTTATAGGCCTGAAAGAAGGAAGAGGAAGACAACAGAAACATGATGCGGTTTTGTTGATTATTACTGCGATATGATTCTTGAATCATCAAAGCGTAATCCTCTTTGAGATTGGATAAGTCCGATCGCAGACGATCAATTTTATTTGAGTTTTCGTTGATACTCTGTGTGATTAAGTTTGCCTCTTGATTGTAAACACGAACCAATTTCTCCACAGACTTGATACGCAACTGAATTTCTTCAACCTCTTCTAAAAGAGATTTTTCTTTTTGCTGTGTTGAAACAAGGATTTTATTGATTTCAGTAATTTCTTTCTGAATCTCTTTTCGCCTCGCTTCAAGCTCAGACTTTGTCTGTGCAAAAAGTCCTGCAGAGGCAGTAAAAAGTATGAAAA
Source organism: Psychroflexus sp. (assembly GCA_030457805.1). Lineage (GTDB taxonomy): Bacteria > Bacteroidota > Bacteroidia > Flavobacteriales > Flavobacteriaceae > Psychroflexus. The sequence goes on along the minus strand of JAKDUG010000007.1, from coordinate 19,341 downwards.
AAATAAAAAACCTCAATTTAATCATAGTTCCACAGGTTTATAAGACGATGGGATTGAAAATGGAAAATTCAACTCTTGATTTAAACTTCTGGACTTATATTCTAATTTGATTTCCACAAGGTCATCATCTTCTTTTGCTAAAATAAGAATCTCATTGGGAAAATAGTTTTTTTGGTCACGTTTATACTTCTTGTAATGAATTTTGAGATCGCGATCTTGCTGACTTAAACCCTGCTCAGCTAGCAGAAAATCTTGTGCTCCAATTTTAGCAGTGAAAACCAGAAAATTTTTGAGTTCGTTGATATTCAAATACGCATTATCAGCAAAATACATATGCTTTTTCTTTAAAGGCTGTAGACTTCTGCCGATCAGTAAATTCTGTATCTGCTCAAAATCAATTTGTAAGCCTAGATACTTTTTAGCAATTTCGAAATCACCTTCAAAATAAGTTTTGTCGATTTTCTCAAAGTACTGCACCTTTTCAGGAGTTATCAAAATCTTGGCAACTGGTATCAATCCCATCACTTTAGCGCTCATCCAGATTTTTTCATCCTTTAAAATTCGGTAGGTAATGCTTAAATTTTGAGAATCTTTTTTACTTTTATATGAGAGCTTCATTTTACCAGTGAGACTTTCAAATTCAGGGGCATTCTTTTCAAAATTCTTTAATGCAACACGATCAGAAACTGGTTTTTCCATGTCTTTGGCTGTTTTCTTGGTGCCGCAGGACACAAGCAAAAAACTGATCATTATAAGGTAAGTGAGTTGTCTTGTCATTATTTTTTTTCTTTTAAGCGCTGGATTTCTTTTTGATGAAATGCACCTTTTTCAGTGTTATTTTGAGCCTGATATATTTTCAAATAAAGCCTGTGGATTTGAAGCTCAAGTTCTGTATCTTCTATCAGCAGAGACAAACTCATATCCAGTTGGTTGAGTGCATTTTCAACCGCATCAAGCTCAAATAAAGCTACCGCATTAGTGTAGTAAAAAATACCTTGAGAAGGATAAACTTCTAAGGCCTTCTGACTCGTTTTACGGGCTTCTTCAAACTTTCCTAAATACAATTCGAGATTTAATATCTCTTTATATAACTTAAAATCATTAGGTTTATTGCGCAAGGCTTTGCGGTAGTGACTAAGCGCATTTTCTGGATCTTTATCTTTGTAGAAATTCCCGAGTTCAGCCTGACTCGATGTGTTTTTTTCGGAAGTAATGGCCTGATCTAACAGGTCTATTAAATCGCGTTTAATATCTGCATTTTTCTCAGCAAAAATACGATAAGCATTGATGACTTCTACTTTTTCTTTCTCAGCAATCATTGGATTATTGAGTGCTTTCCTAGCGTATTTTTTGGCTAAATCTGTTTGTTCAGATTTGATATATGCCAAAGCCATTGGTGGTAAAATAGCGGCGAATTCAGGCAGTTCCTTTTCAGCTTTTTTTGATAGTGTAATTACTTCTTCAAAGGCATTTCTGCTTAAGTAAATACGATTTAAAAACTTGTAAGCACCGCAATCTTGAGTGTTTCTATTCAATCGCATTTTGAAATAATCGCGTGCTGCATCTTCAGTATTATTGGCTTTATAAATTGCCATTCGCTGTTGATCTCGCGCTTCTGAATAACCAAATTTCTGGTCGTAAATCTTAATTTGCTCCAAAGCCTTATCAAACTGCTCTGTGATGTGATAAAGGTTTATCAATTCGCGCTGATAATCTGAATTTTGTTCGGCTAATATTTTAGCTTCAACAATGGCGTTTTGAAACGCTTTATGTGCAATATAAAGTCTGTATAAATGCACATGAACATATTTTTCTTGATCTGGTTTTGCCTGCTTTAATGCTTTTTTAAAATAAGGTTCTGCAGATTGAAAAGCATCTGTTTGCGCCTGATTTTTTCCCATTAAAAATAAAGCTGCAAAGTTGGATTGATCGAGCTCTAAACACTTTTGCAAGGCCGTGATTGCCTTTTCAGGATTTTCGATGGCTTCTTGGGCAAGTGCCTCAAAGAAGTGTTCTTGAAATTGATCAGATACATCTCCTAAATCATCACGACTCACATCGTGTTGATTGATCTCTTTTTGCGCCATCAATAGACCACTAAAAAAGAGACAAAGCAAGAAAGAAATGTATCTGATTTTTTTCATTAGTCTAAAACTGAATAATCACCAATACTTATCGCTGTAAATTCACCGTTGTATTTTGCAAAATTACCAATCATCGCATTGTCTAATTTGGCATTTTTTATCTCAGCATTTTCCTGAATAAGTGAATTTTTGATTTCAGTATTTTCTACTCTTGTCTGATTTCCTAAAGAAACATGAGGCCCTATTTTTGCATTTCTAAGAATGACATTCTCACCGATAAAGCAAGGCTCTATAATTTCTGAATTTTCAATTTGAACCGAATCAGAAATCAAGTTTTCTTTTTGATCACTATGGATAAAATTAAGCATGCGTGAATTGGTTTCTACAGTCACCGTTTTGTTACCGCAGTCCATCCATTCATCTACTTTTCCTGGTTTAAAAACACGGCCATCGGCACACATTTTATCAATACCATCATTGATTTGATATTCGCCTCCGCGCATGATATTTTCATCAATAACCTCTTCTAATTTTGATTTTAAAACAGCGACATCTTTAAAGTAATAGATACCAATAACCGCCAAGTCAGAAACAAAATCTTCTGGTTTTTCGACCAAATCAACAATCTGATTGTCCGCATTGAGTTTCACAACGCCAAAAGCACTTGGGTTGTCAACTTGCTTGACCCACATCACGGCGTCAGCATCTTTATCGAGGTTAAAGTCCGCTTTAAACAAAGTGTCTGCATAAGCCACAACAGCTGGTCCGCTCAAGGATTCTTTGGCACACATGATGGCGTGCCCCGTTCCTAAAGGTTTGTCTTGGTAATAAATGCTTGGTTTTGCATTGAGGCTTTTGGCTATTTCTGTCAGTTTATTTTCAATTTCTTGACCGAAATCTTCTGAAATAATAAAAGCAATTTCATCAATCTTTTCGTCTAAAACGCCAGCAATATCTTCAACAAGCCGTTGTACAATAGGTTTACCAGCAATTGGAATTAAAGGTTTTGGCACTGTTAGTGTGTGAGGTCTCAATCGTGAGCCTCGCCCTGCCATAGGAACAATAATTTTCATAATTTATAATCTAATTGTTAGTTTCATTTTTCACCAGTGCTGCCAAACCCGCCAGCACCGCGTTCTGTTTCATTGAGCTGCTCAACCTCAATCCAATTGGCTTGTTCACATTTTGCAAAAACAAGTTGAGCAATCCGATCGCCCTGTGTGATTTTAAAATCATCCTGAGACATATTGATCAGAATGACACCAATTTCTCCGCGATAATCGGCATCAATAGTGCCAGGAGAATTAACGAGAGAGATTCCTTTTTTGATTGCCAATCCACTACGCGGACGGACTTGTGCCTCATAAGCTTCAGGGATTTCTAGAAAAATTCCTGTTTTTACTAGGCAACGTTCAAAAGGTTTGAGTAAGATGTCTTCTGATATATTTGCTCTTAAATCAACACCAGCAGAAAACTTAGTTTCATAAGATGGCAATGGATTTGAAGATTTATTGTGAATCTTGATGTTCATAGGCTTAACTTAAGATTTTAATATTTTTTTAATTTCGTCCTTCTCCTTGCTATAGACAAAGAAGATAAAAAAGGCTAGACTTGCGATACCGAAGATATAATTTTCTTCAAAGGTATAAAAAGAAAGTCCTCCTAAAGCCACGGATATAAGCATATATGAAAGTATCCGAGAGGTTTGAAAAGGAATAGGATAATATTTTTTTGAATACACATAAGATAAAACCATCATACTTGCATAAGCGACTAAAGTGGCTATTGCAGAGCCGTAATAACCGATGACAGGAATCAGTAAAATGTTGGCCACAAAAGTGAGCAAGGCGCCAAAGCCAGAAATATAAGCGCCAAATCTGGTGCGATCTGTCACTTTATACCACACAGATAGATTGTGATAAATACCCAGACAAAAATTAGCCAATAAAATCAATGGCACGATGGCCAGGGCTTCATAATAGCTTTCGTCACGAACAATCAAATATTTTAAAGGTTGAATAAAAACCATCACACTTAATAAGATTAAAGCACCAATAATGACAAAGTATTTGGTGATCATGGCATAAGCTTTTTGCGGATTTTGCGTTTTGGCATGACTAAAGAAAAAAGGCTCAATTCCCAAGCGGAAAGCTGTGGCATAAAGCGTCATAAAAACAGCCAATTTATAACAAGCCGAATACGCCCCAATAGCAGAGTCAGCAATGTCATCTGGCAAAAGATACTTTAATAAGATTCGATCAAAAACTTCATTGATCGAAAAAGCCAAACCGGCTAATAAAACTGGATAGGCATATTTTAGCATGCGTTTCCATAGAGCGGCATTAAATGTAAAACGAAGTCTGAGATAGAACGGCAACAACAAGATTAAAGTGGCAGCACTAGCAACAAGGTTGGCTATAAAGACATAATTGACTTGAAAATCTGGAATGTAAACTGCATTAAATAGGGATGACTTTGTGTGCCAAGACACTAACCACACCAAAAAGAAAATCGTCAAAAAGACATTGATGGTCACATTAATAACCTTGATCAAAGCAAACTTTCGCGGCTGTCCTTTTGCTCTTAAATAGGCAAAGGGAATGATGACATAAGCGTCCAAAGCAAGAATCCAGATAATCAATTTAAAATATTCTGGTTTAATGTCTAGAAGGCTTGATAGTTCTGGCGTAAAAAACAAAGTAAGCATCAAAAAAAGTGTGGTCGTCCCGACCAAAGACCACGCGGAAGTATTGATCACATCCTGTTTATTCTCCTTGAGATTAAAAAACCGAAAAAAGGCTGTTTCCATTCCATAAGACAGAAACACATTAAACAAAACAAAGTAAGCAAAGATGACAGAAATGCGGCCGTAAATCGCAGAATCACTTAGGTATTCAGTATGGATAGGCACCAAAATGAAACTAATCATTCGTGGAAGAACCGTTGCTAAACCATAAATGAAAGTTTGTTGAAAAAGCTTTTTATATAGACCCAAGACTGATATTTTACGAGTCCAAATTTAAACAAATAATCTGAGGTTAGCGTCTAAAAAAGCTTGTCGTCAATTGACAGTCTTAAAAAATTCAATTATTTATGAAATCTTTTAGATTCCAGTAATTTTAATATCATCAATATGGTAACGCGTTGTTGCTCCAGGATCGGAACCGACGTATTTGAATGCAATTCTAACATCCTCTCCTGCGCAAGAAATATTTGTCGGCCCTACATTTTGGTAGGTGCCAAAATCATTTGATGGTCCGTGGGGAACTGCAAGGTCTAAAGCGGTCCATTCTGTTGTTGTCGGATCACCGGAGTAATTATCAGTAATGTGCATCGACAGAATCTGACCATTATCGTGGTTTGCTTGGATGATCAGACTCAAATCCTCAAGAGATGATTCTGACAAATCAATCGAAGGAGAAACTAACCACACTTCAGAATTAGATTCGCCTGAATTGAAACCAGAAATCTGTACATATTTATTCCCTTGAAAAGAAGCCAATTCATACGTCAAATCACCACCAGTAATGTTGATATTCTCCCACCCCACAGCAGCAAAGCTCGACGCTGAATTAAAGGTTTCTTCGTAAACAATTGATGTGTTACCGCTTGGATCGCCACACGTCAATACATCTGGATCACATCGCTCGTTTACCATCTCAGTTGCTTCAGGCGTGTTTAAGTAAATCGTGTATTTATCACCGTCAAAACTCCTTGTCAATACACCTGAAATATGTCCCGATCCCTGAGGTAAAGAGAGTGCTTTAAAATCTGAGAAAGTGCTTGTACTCAAAGCCATTTGACCCGACGAAGTACAGCTTTCAAAGATGCGTTCAGCATCAAACTCATCCTCGTCTTCACTGGCATAAGAGCGTGAAGAAATAATTTCGCCGCTGTCATTATAAGTCATGTATGATTTTTTAAACTGAACCTCTGAAAATTTCACATAAGTATTGATATGCTCTGGAGATATAGCTTCCAGCGAAATCAAATGAGGCACCAAATTGACAACTTCAGTTGAGCGTAAAATATGCTTCTCAACAAAGGACTCAGGAATACGACCAATCTCGGGACCATCGCTCATGCCCAAAGAAGGTTCGTTAAATTTAGTGTTGGGGTAAAAATCAGTGTTGTCAATTCGCTGACCGATTGTCAATCCATCTAATTTGATATAAACTTTTTGACCCATCGCATAGCGTGTAAAGACCGGCGCCACATCAGCCTCTATAGAAATTCCCATCGTTGGATTTTCAGGTCTATCCTGAACGACTATTTGTTTGTAAAAGTTCCCACCTTCATCAGAGGAAACCACATATCCTAGGGCATAATTATTTGTTTCTGAAAAAGTGTAATTTTGATAGTCATTCTGAACAAGCTGACTGTAAACAGTTGAGAGTTCAACAATATTCCCTTCAATTTCAGGCTCTTCTTCTGCAATGTCTAAGTCCGAGTAGTCATCATCCTGCACACAGGATGTCAATACCATAAGAACCCCAGTAAAAAGAAGCATGAAAAAATAATTAATCCTTAAAGCTTTCATCATCATCTGATTTTATAATTTCATTAAAATCTAAAGTAAACATTGAGGTAATAAGTTGTTCCGGAACCGTAGTAATGCCGATTGCCAAATAAAGCTCCATTATCACGATCAAAATCCTCCGACCTGTTCATAAAGTTTGATTTTCGTGTTTGCTCAAAACCGCCAGTCTTATAAATTTCGTCAAAAATATTATTCACAACAGCAAAAAATCCGATATACTTATTCCCCACTCGCCATGATTTCCCTCCTATCAAATTGACTAACACATAGTCATCAAATTTTTCTTGTTTTAAAAGGCTCCTTGCATCTTCCTCGTTGAAATTTGCAAATTTCACAGCGTCATAATCCAAAGCAAAATTATCTGATCGCAAGAGTCCGCTCGGATTGATATATGAGTTTGAAAAATGATTTGCAGTGATACCTATATTCCAAAAGCTTGGATTTCTATACTCCAAACCCAATTGAAATACACGCTCAGGTCCCCCAGGAACATGTAAATTTTTCATATCCGTTTGCCCATCGCCAAAACACAATTGTGTCTCTGGAAAATCTTGACTTGTCAGATATAAGTCTGGATTGTTATCGTAAATATAATGTCCTATTGATCCTGCGGCCTTTAACTTTAATGTCGGTAAAATTTGCATCTCGGCTCCAAACTCCACACCGTAATGTTTTCTTTCAATCCCAGACATAACTTCTTGCACAAATGCACTTCCATCTGTTGCTGGTAAGCCCGTGAGATCTTCAGTAAAGTAGAAAACAACGTCTGTTTCATCCTGAAATCCAACATAGAAACCTGTGACACGTACATTTAGTAATGGCGATTTATAAATATAACTTAAATCTAAAGATTGATTCTTTACCTCTTTCAAATCGGTAATAATCTCGTGATTTTGACGAACATTGCTATATGAATTACGGATTGTCGGAGCCTTTTGAGCGTAAGCGACATTCATGTCGACTAAATGCCGCCCTGTTATTTTATAAACACCGCCTATTTTACCTGCATAAGTTGTAAAATCAATTTTCTCTCCTTTTCCATAAGATGCTTCTCCTGGGAAAAAGCCATTTTCATAAAGACCTGTTCTTTGGTAATTTGTTTGCCCAACTTGACCGCCGACATAAAAATCTAAATGTTTGAATTTAAACTGCATCTGTGCAAAGGCATCATAAGTTTCAGCATCAATTTCATAATTGTATTTGTAGCGATCTTTTTCACTCACAACACGGTTTGGATTCCTTAAATCTGACTGTGCTAGATCCTGAGCTATGCCCGTAACAAAGGCAGATTCTTCTGCAAAGAAATCAACATCTAAAAAACCTTGTCCCCCGAGTAAATCTTCAACCCTGGCAAAGTTTTCGCTTGTCAACTTCATATAATTTAAGCGAGCATTCAAAGTCATATTGTCATTAATTACTGCCGCCAAAATAGAGTTGGCCATCATTTTTGAATCCTCCACACGGTCAGACTGAATGGCATATACCGAATTGGTCCCCGTAAAGTTGCGATTCCCTCTGTATAATGCTTCCCAATCTAATTGTCCATCATTGATAAACTTTTGCTCTGCAGCATAGGCTTTTTGAAAATCCGCAGGTGTGGGTTCCTCATTTCTTAAATGGTAGCTCGGTAAATTTTGGTAATAGTTGGGCATGGGGTTTCTTGCACCACCAGGATAATATGATTCTCCAGTATTTGTGTCAATTTCTAAACGTGTCCCACCGTTATCAATCCGCGTGGTTGAGGAAAAGCCAGTTTGGTAACCCACATTTGTATTGAGTTTAATGTGATCTGTGATCTTAAAATAATGATTTAACATAAAGACAGGTTCTTCGGTTTGACGCATTTTTGAATTGCGTTGATCACCATCCTGATCGCCCCAATTTGGATTATACCTGATGCCCTTTAAGTCGGCAACCTCTTCTGTGATCAATGTGCTCATTCCTCTTCGAGACGGCGTATAAAAACCTGTAAAGTTTAAGCTTTGTTTCTTATTAATTTCTTTTTCAACAGCCAAGAAAAAAGAGTTCGCGTCATAAATTGTTCCCCTTTTATAAGCTTCATTTCCAAATCGACGCGACAACAATAAAGAGTAAGACCACCCGCCTTCTAGCGTGCCTGAATTATAATTCCCAACAACGCGACCTTTATAACTCCTGTTAGCCGAAGCATAAGAGACACGACCTCCTCGCCGTAATTTAGAAGCTCGCATAATAATATTTGAAGTTCCTCCTAATCCACCAAAATGGTAGTCGCTTGCTTTTGTATTTCTAACAAAAACACGATTGCGTTGGACATCATTCAGCCCTCCCCAATTGTTCCATTTTGGTCGACCTGAATACAGTTTATTCATTTCTATACCATTGATTAAGATTTTGCCGTTTGAATTATCTAGTCCTCTGGGCTTAAAAAATGCTGCTGAAAAATCGTAGGCAGCAGCCTTTAAATAGATATCTTTTGAAGACGCTAGCAATCCTGAGATGTTAGAAACTGAAACATCATCATCTCCGAGGTCACTCGCCGCCAAACTAATGGTACTAATTTGAAGGTTTTCTTGCGTGATATCAAGCGATAAAAACAAATCACCTATATGCAGTGTTTCATCCTCATTAATAACAATAGGATAACGTTGCTTAGAAAACCCACTGTGTTCAACAATTAAATAGTGTTCTCCGAGCGGTAGATTTAAGTTTTTGAAAGTAAAGGAGCCGTCTTTTTCTGTTTTAACATGCAAGTTTGTTTCTTCAATACGAACAATTGCTTCAGAAATTTCATCTCCAGAAACATCTTCAAAAACTCGCCCGACCACATTTGCTTGTTGTGAAAACATTTGAAGGGTCAGTAAAAGAGCAAAAGAACCTAAAAATTGAAGTCTACGCATCGTGTATATTTAAGAAAAATTACTACTAATAAATAATAAACACAGACTAAAGATAAGAAATAATTATTATATATGTAAATTAACAGTTATAAACTAATATATTAACACTAAAAATAGGGAATAAAATGTATATCATAAAATTGATTCTTGTTATTATATTCATAAATATAGGGACGAGTTACGCGCAAAATAAAACGTACAAAGTTGTAACTATCGCTTTTTATAATGTTGAAAATTTATTCGATACTATTGATGACTCAACGAAAAATGATGAAGCAAGTCCGATAATGGAAATGAGCAAAAAAATCAGAGGAGAAGTCTATTGGGAAAAACAAAACAAGCTCGCTAAAGTGATCAAACGCATCGGAACGGAGATTGCTAAAAATGCACCTGCCATAGTTGGCCTTGCAGAAGTTGAAAACTTTAATGTGCTTCAAGATCTTGTCAATACGCCTGAACTCAAAGAATACAATTATGGTATTATCCATTATGAATCGCCCGATTATAGAGGAATTGACGTCGCACTCCTTTATCAAAAAGCAATTTTCAAACCCTTGCATTCTAGTCCAAAGGAACTTGTCATTCATCACAAAAGCAATGACAAGCGTTATCACACCAGAGATCAACTCTACGTCAAAGGTTTATTAGATGGTGATAAGTTCCATTTCTTAGTCAACCACTGGCCATCACGAGGCAACAAAGAAGCCTATAGAATTAAAGCTGCTAAGACGGCGCGCGCTATTATGGATTCTGTTATGGCCACAGAATCTGATACTAAATTTATGATTATGGGAGATTTTAACGATGGCCCTCATGATAAAAGTATCACGCAATACCTCAATGCCAAAAGCACGAGAAAAGAAGTCAGTCGCAATGACGTTTATAATCCATACCATAAGATAATAAAAAGAGGAATTGGAACAAGCGCCTGGAGAGACACATGGAATTTGTTTGACCAAATTATGTTGAGCAAAGCTTTGATTAACAATGATTACACATCTTATCGAATGTATAAAGCTGGTATTTTCAACCCTCAATTTTTACAAACAACAGAAGGTCGCTATAAAGGCTACCCCTTTAGATCCTTTGATGATGGTGGATTTACAGGGGGCTACAGTGATCACTTTCCTGTTTACATCCATCTGATTAAAGAGACTGAAAACTAAAAATTGTATTTAAAATCAAGGTATAAAAAAACCTCGGTTGTTGCCAATCGAGGTTTTTTAGTATGTCTATATTACGGATTATCTATGCACTGAGAGCTTCAGCACCGGCGACAATCTCAAGAATTTCATTCGTAATAGAAGCCTGTCTAGCTTTGTTATATGAGAGTTTTAAATCATCTCTTAACTCAGTGGCGTTGTCAGTTGCCTTGTGCATTGCTGTCATACGCGCACCATGTTCTGAAGCAACAGAATCTCTAAGCGCTTTAAACAATTGAATTTTTAAAGACTTCGGAATAAGCTCCTTAATAATATCCTCTTTATTCGGTTCGTAGATGTACTCAGTTGCATTTGGAGAGACTTTTGTTTCACCAACTTCGGCAATAGTCTCTAAAGGTAGAAACTGCTCTGCCTTGACAATTTGAGTTCCTGCGTTTTTAAAGCTATTGTAAACGAGCATGATTTTGTCATACTTCCCTTCAGTATAAGCCGCCATAAGGCCTTCTGCTATTTCTTTGACATGATCATAATCTAAATGGTTGAAGATCTCATTATTGTTTTCAATCACATTGAATTGCTTTCGCAACACATCATCAGCTTTTTTTCCAATCGTCAGTAAGTCAATTGTTGCTAAGTCATCAAAATCTGATACTAAAGCCTTTGTGCGCTTAACAATATTTGTATTAAAAGCACCAGCCAAGCCTCGGTTTGATGAAATCGGTACAACCAAAATCTTTGTCACTGGTCTGACTTGTGTGTAAGGACTCTGTGCCTCACCATCAAGAGAAGCACTAAGATTTTGAAGTAGTTCTGTCAATTTTTCAGCATAAGGACGCATCTGAGTAATCGCATCCTGTGCCTTGCTCAACTTTGCAGCTGACACCATTTTCATGGCGCTTGTGATCTGCATTGTCGATGAGACAGATGTAATTCTATTTCTTAATTCTTTTAAGTTAGCCATATTCTAATCAATGAATAATTAGGAAAAATGGATCCGTGAAGATCCACTCCTTATAATCTAATTTTTATATTTTTCAGCGACTTCTTTCGCGACCCTTTGAAGTATATCTGTCACTTCTTCAGTTAGCTTTCCAGATTTTAAAACATCTAAAACATCAGTTCTATGCTTTGCTTCTAGGAAATTGAGGTAATCCACTTCAAAAGCTTGGATTTGATCTACAGGAACCATTCTCAACAAATTCTTCGATCCAGCATAAATAATTGCAATTTGGTGTTCAACAGAAAACGGACTAGATTCTCCTTGCTTCAGAATCTCAACATTACGTTTCCCTTTTTCAATGGTAGACATTGTTGAGGCATCAAGGTCAGAACCAAACTTAGCAAAAGCTTCAAGCTCTCTATATTGTGCCTGGTCAAGTTTAAGTGTCCCAGCTACCTTTTTCATTGATTTAATCTGAGCAGAACCACCAACACGTGAGACAGAAATACCAACGTCAATTGCTGGACGGATTCCTGAGTTAAACAAGTCTGTCGTCAAGAAAATTTGACCATCAGTTATCGAAATAACGTTAGTTGGAATATAAGCTGAAACGTCAGCTGCTTGTGTTTCAATAATTGGTAACGCTGTTAAAGAACCACCACCTTTCACTTTCCCCTGTAAAGAGTCTGGTAGATCATTCATTTGACGTGCAATTTCATCATCATTGATAATCTTTGCTGAACGCTCTAATAATCTTGAGTGCAAGAAGAAAACATCACCTGGATATGCCTCACGCCCTGGTGGACGTCTTAATAATAAAGACACCTCACGGTAGGCAACTGCTTGTTTTGATAAATCATCATACACAATTAATGCAGGACGACCCGTATCTCTAAAATACTCACCAATTGCAGCACCTGCCATAGCGGAGTAAACCTGCATTGGTGCAGGGTCAGATGCATTTGCAGCAACAATTGTTGTATATGCTAAAGCACCTTTTTCTTCCAATAAGTTAGCAATACCTGCAACTGTAGAAGCTTTTTGACCGATAGCCACATAGATACAGAAAACTGTTTCTCCTCTATCGTAAAATTCTTTTTGGTTAAGAATGGTATCAATACAAACTGTTGTTTTTCCAGTCTGTCTATCTCCAATCACAAGTTCACGCTGACCACGACCAACAGGAACCATTGCATCAATGGCCTTAACACCTGTTTGCATTGGCTCAGTCACAGGCTCACGATAAATAACACCTGGCGCTTTACGCTCAAGTGGCATTTTATAAGTTTCGCCAGCAATCGCTCCTTTCCCATCGATAGGTACGCCAAGTGTGTTAACAACACGTCCGACAATACCTTCTCCAACATCAATAGAAGCAATTTGTTTTGTTCGTTTTACTGTGTCACCTTCACTAATCTCAGCAGATGAACCAAGGACAACGACACCAACACTATCTTCTTCAAGGTTAAGAACCATTCCGATTAGTCCACTTTTAAATTGAACCAATTCACCATATTCAGCATTGGTTAAGCCATAGACATTGGCAATACCATCACCAACACGTAATACTGTTCCAACTTCTTCTAATGATGCTCCAGATTCGAAGCCCGAGATTTGCTTTTTTAAAATTGCCGAAATTTCAGCAGGATTTACTTCAGCCATAACTTTATTGTTGCGTTAAGTGGTCAATAATGACCGTTGCTTTTTAATTTAAAAATTCTCTTTTCAAGGCATTTAAATTACCTCGTGCGCTTGCATTATACTGCAAGTCTTTCACCTTAAATATAAACCCACCCAAGATAGAGGCATCAATAAGGTTATCAATCGTCGCGGTATACCCTGTGACGGCTTTAATCTTATCATTCACTTTGGCTTCAACTTCTGGCGTTAAAGGCACTGCGGTGATCACTTCGGCTTCTTGAATATGCTTTATATCTTTATAGGCATCCATATATTCATCTGCAACAAGCATCAGAATATCAATTCTATTGTTGTCTGTCAATATTTTAAACAAATCTTGCACAAGGGCATTCGTTTGTTTGAAAACATCAGCCACAACAGCAAGCTTAGTCGACAATTTAATGACAGGACTTCTCAACATTGCTTTCAACTCATGATTGCGAGCAATGGTGTTATAGACTAAGTCCATATCCTCATAGATTGCATCTAAATTATCGTGCTCTTGCGCGAGCTCAATAATAGCTTTTGCATAGCGATGTGCTGCTCTTCTACTCATAATTAGTTTGCTTTAACGTCGTCAAGCATTTTATTCACAAGCTCCATTTGAGCTGTTTCGTTATCTAGTTCTTTTTTGATAATCTTTTCAGCAATTTGAATAGATAATTCAGCCGCTTGTGCTTTAATCTCCGTAATTGCTGTTTTCTTTTCTGCCTGAATTGTCTCTTGCGCTTTCGCGATAATATCGTTTGATTTATGCGTTGCATCTTGCGTTGCATCAGCGATAATATCATTTTTGATTTGTTGCGCTTCCTTGAGCATTTCGTCACGCTCACCTCGCGCTACCTGAAGCATTTTCTCGTTATCAGCCTTGAGGTTAGCCATCTCTCGTTTGGCTATCTCTGCTGATTCAAGTGCATTTTCAATTCCTTCTTCTCTTGAGTTTAAGCTGTTAAGAATAGGCTTCCAAGCAAATTTTCTCAGTAAGACTATCAGAAGAATAAGAACTATTCCTTGCCAGAAAAAAAGACCAAAACCAAAATCGTTAATTAACTTTTCCATTCTTTGAGATAATATTCTTTTTAATTGTTAAAGAAACAAGCACCTGTAACCAATCGTTACAGGAACTTGTTTTCATTTTGTTTACAGTACAGATTAAAGAATCAAAGCTGCGAAAGACAGACCTTCTAATAAAGCAGCAATAATAATCATTGCTGTCTGAATGTTTCCTGAAGCTTCTGGCTGACGAGCGATAGCCTCCATAGCTGAGCTACCAATCTTACCAAGACCGTAACCTGCTCCGATTACGATTAAACCTGTTCCTACTAACGCTGGAATTTCCATAATTTACAATTTATAGTTAACAATTAAATAATTTCATTTGTTTCTGCCTCCACCTCTTTATGGGTGTGCTCTTCAACAGCCAATCCAATAAACAAAGCGGATAGCATTGTGAAAATATAAGCCTGTAAAAACGTGACCAAAATCTCAATAACAAAGAGAAACAATGTCAAAAAGACTGAAAGCGGCGTATCAAAGGCAGCATTTTTTCCGATAAAGATGAGAGAAACTAAGCCCATCACAATAACGTGACCCGCAGTTATGTTCGCAAACAAACGAATCATCAAAGCAAAAGGCTTTGTCAGTGTTCCTAAAATTTCAATTGGAATCAAGATAATCTTCATTACAATAGGAACGCCTGGCATCCAAAAAATATGTTTCCAATAATCTTTGTTTGCACTAAACTGGGTAATAAAATAAGTGAACAAGGCTAAACATGCCGTCACAGCGATATTTCCTGTCACATTAACACCTAGTGGCGTCATCCCTAAAACATTAATCAGCCAGATAAAGAAAAACACAGTTAATAAATAACTCATATATTTCTTATACTTTGCCTCTCCAATATTCGGGATAGCAATTTCATCTCTTACATAAAGAACCAAAGGCTCTAATACACGACCAAAACCAATTGGCACGCTTCGCTTTTTATACTGTCTTGCTAAACCGCCAAAAGCCAAGATGAGCAAAATTCCGACAAAGAACATCGTTGCTACATTTTTCGTAATTGAAAAATCTAACGGCCGATCATTTGTAGGATACCCTGTTTCACCGAGGTTAATATCACCTGCAGCATTTGTTTCGTAAATCTTACTGTTATACACTTTATAATACTTACCACTCTCTTCAACAACAGCGGTGCCATGGTCAAAACGAGATGATGAGAAAACCTTCAACCCATTATCAATCAAGATAATTGGCAAAGAAAAACCATAATGTTTATTTGTTTCTCCATCACTAAAGAAAGTGTAATCATAAGAATCTTGGAGATGATGATCAATAAAATCATTAATTTTACTCTGAGTATCTACTTGACCTTCACCGCTAGCAGCAAAAATACTTACTGAAGTAAATACAAGTAAACTAAGAAAAACACTGGTGATACTGAAGTTCTGCATTTGTATTGCGTTAATTCATTTTTCAAATTGGCTGCAAAGGTAGTTAAAAATTATAAATACTTAACACCTATTTTTAAGAAGTTTTATCAGAGGAAGTTTCCTTTTCCTCAAAATTAAATTCATCAAGTACCTTCTTGGTAATCAGAATTTCAAAAATGATTGATAAGAAATAAGGCACAAAAAATATCAAGAAGTCTGATCGATCAATCTCGAGCTCCAAACTTGATTTGATAGCCATAAAAATAATGATTTTCAAAGTCGCAACTACCAAAAACATAAAGCCTATTTGTTTCTTGAAATACTGGCCTAACAACAGCAAAAGAACAAGATAAATAAGGGTTAAAACTGCGTTAAACGCATAGGACATATAAAGGAAATCGTGATGATCACTTGCGCTTATAAAAAAGTGAAGCCCAAAAACAAGACCTATTAAGATGAGATACGTAAGAATTACCAAAAAAGGTTTTTCTGTTATTTTATTCATTATTAATTTTTTTTAACTGTTGCGTCACCGAATAAATAGCACCGATCAGTCCGATGACAACAAAGATCAATGCAAAATAGGGTTTTGATGTTTCAAACTCATCATCGAGCATTCCGCCTAGCCACGCCATGACATATGTAATACCGCCGATCTGCAGGCCTAAGCCAGTAAAAAACAACCAAGGATTAAGCTGTTTCTTGTTGCGCTTTGTTTTGTTTGTTCTTTTTCCCTTCTTTTTTTTCATCACTTAGAGATTTCACACCGCCTTTCATCATACAAGTTGCATTAAAGACAGCACCTGGCTCAATTGAAAGTTTTTCAGTAATAATATCACCTCCTATATGTGCAGAAGACTTAAGACTCAATTGAGATTTTACAATCATTTTACCTGTAAACTTCCCTTCAAAGTCAGCGCTATGACATTCAACTTCGCCTTCAATAAAGCCAGATTTACCAACGACTATTCGCCCTGGTGTTTTGATTGTTCCTTCTACTTTACCTTCTATTCTAAAGCTGCCCTGAGACTCAATATCACCTCTAAAGGTTGTGCCTTGGGCTATCTTATTTTGTTCTTTTGTCAAATCTTGTTTTTGTTCTTTTTTCTTCTCTGAAAACATAATCAATCATTTTTTTAGGTAATCTTCCTTCATTTTATGAACCTGAATCACTTTATAATTATACGGCGAAACTACAAAATAAGAAGAAGACTCAAGTTCTTCAAGTTTTTCTTCTAACTTTTTCGCTAACCCTTTAGCACCAAGTTCAGAACTCAGGCCGTGAACAACTAAAAAGCTCAAGTCGTTTTTATAAAAATCATTTGTCATACTAAAACCATAACCCAAGTCTTGAATGCCTTGCTCTATCACAAGTTTAAGCTCTGCCGCCTCAGCTGCTGGGTGGGCTTCAAAAACAAGCTTGAATTCTTCAGCCTCTGAATCATCTGTAAAGCTTGCCGTCACAGTTTTCTGTTCTAATCTATCATATTTCTCTTGCGCATATTGACCTTCCTTTGATTGTGGGTAAGTCAAGGCCACATAGTTTAAAGCTTTCTTATAGGCTGTCATTCCCTCTAAACGTCCAAGTGCTCTTGCTTTTAAAAGTTCAAATTTCGGCACAATACTGGTTCCTGTAAACTGGGCAGAATAAACATCACATTCAGCAATAACAGTGGCGTAATGTCCACTTTCAAAACTCTTATAAGTTCTGTAATACACATTGAGCGGGTTATTAGCATCACTTGCAAATTTTTCCGGATTTCGGATAATCTTCGCGTAATTAGATTCTGAATGGTTTTGTAAAATATCATTTTTCCATTTCATCTCATTCGCTGCATCACCAGTTTCTTCATAGATCTTATAGAGATAGAATTTAGAAGGCAAAACAAGTCGTTCTTCTGGCTCATGACTCAAAACAGCTTCGAGTTTATCTGTTGCCAAATCGTAGCGTTTAAATTTTTCTTTATAAATAATTCCAAGTTGGTAATATGCAAAGTTGCGCTCATCAGTAATAGAATCAATCAACTTTTCATCGGTTGGAATTTGAGAAATGTAGGTTTCAGGATCGTATTTTGGATCTTTAAATTCCTCTGCCATCAAATCAACCTCATCAATATCTTTGGCTTTAGCATTGTCAGATTTTTGGGGATTCGTACGCCAATTATCTGCCAATTTGATCTCTCCCCAATTCTTGACAAACTTACTGTAAGCTCTTTCTTTTAAGTTTTGATCATAGAAAAAAGAAGGCCCTTTAGATGCGGTTCCTGGCGAGCGTTGTTTAAATCCTTGTCCGATTGTCAACGCTTTTTCAGAAGCAAAAACACTTTCTGCTTCTTTTTTAAGTGAGTCGACATGTTTATTAAAATACGCCAATCTCTCCTCTTTAGGAGCGCTGACTAAACACAAAATACTGTCATTCTGATCGGCAATCGCCTCATACTTAATGACATCATCAAGATTTTCTCTCTTTTTCTGAATTCTTATTTTCTCGCGTGTGCGCACTTTTAAATTCACCAAAGTACTGTCATAATAAGCACCTGAAGTTGGATATGACGCGCGGTTGAAATAAATATCCCCTAAATTTTTATAACTCTGAGCACTCAAGTAAATATCTTCTGGATTCTCTCTCAATGAATTATCATAAGCCTTAACAGCGAGGTCAATGGAATCTAGTTGATGTAAATAAGAAGCTTTTTCGTAATGAATAAAATCCAAATAAGGCCGATTTTCACGGTCTTCTATCAATTCATCAAAGAATAATTCTGCCTCTTCGAAAGCAATATTCTCATAAGCTTCTGTTTTCTTTTGTTCTAAAAAAGCATGGATGCGATAGGTCCGTGGTGTTTTTCGATTCAGTTCAATGATATTTTCAAAAGCAATATATGCGCTATCTTTTTGATTGAGCTCTTCATAAACTTGTCCTTTGATATAGAAAAGACGCCCTTTTAATTCATTGTCTTTCGTGATGGTTATTGCTTGATTAATCGGCTGGATTGTTTGCTCGGGTTTTTCGGTAAGAAGATAAACTTCAGCTAATGATGTCAAGGCCAAAACGCGCACTTCATCTTCCATTTCTTGAGAAGAAATCAAACTGAGTAGATTTTCAGTTGCTTCCTGATAATAGCCCAAACGCATATTCACTTTTTCATTCCACACTTTCACTTCGTTGATGGTGCTGCTTTTGCGATAATGATTTAAGATAAAGCTAAATGCATCTTTTGCAGGAATAAATCTTTGATCGTAGTAACGCGATTTTCCGAGTAGAAGAAAAGCTTCGTCCATTTGTGGATTGAATTCTTTCCCGCCCATATACATCGAATGCTTTTGGATGGATTTTGTCGCTTTCTCTTCAGCGCGTACAAACTTTTCATTTCGGTTTTCTTCATCCAAGCGTTCTTGATCTGGCATAATCTGCATCCGCTCAATTGGTAAAACCTTCCAGTAATCCTCACGATAAGATTCATGTAACTCTTCTCGTCCTTCCTCTAAGGCGATATTTCCGTTATAAAGGGTGTTGTAATACGTCCCCATGGCATGAAAATTCCTGTTCAAGAATTTATCTTTCTTCCTCGAGCAGCCAATCAGACTCAGAATTATAAAAGAGAAAAACCCTATATAAA
>JAKDUG010000104.1 GCA_030457805.1 Psychroflexus sp. | reverse complement strand
CTTGGCTCGATAGCATCAGGATTTTGAAGATAATTGTCGTAAAGTTCAGCTAATTGTTGAGGATGTACTGCGTTTAAAAAAGAAAATTGGTCCATATTTGGATTTGCAATAGTTTTGAAGTAACAAAATTACAATTTCTTATCTAATAGCATCTATATTATCATATTTTATGATTTTGTTTTCAATTAACAATATTGAGTTTTATATAAAATTACTGTATTATTATTAGTAAATCATATATTTTGGTTTAAATAAATTCATTTTATTCAGGATATGTTCGGTATAGATAATTTTTATTAAGATATACTTTTTTTATCTTGCTAATAATGTAAAGTTGGGCATAGGATTTTTGTCAGATTTAAAACAGTTTTTGCTTTACAATCTTTATTAATATCTCAAAAAATATAACAAACTCTTTAAAAAGTTTATTTTCGCCCAAAATGTTTTTAGAGATGAAAAATATCGACGTTTATAAAGCTAAGTTTCTCGAAAATCTTGAGGGAAGATACACGGATAAAAAACCAGACAATTTGTATCAGCCTATTGAGTATATTTTAAATTTGGGAGGTAAGCGTATTCGCCCTGTTTTGGTTTTGATCAGTGCTGATTTATTTGCTGATAAATCTTCTGAAGCGATAGATGCAGCTTTGGCAATCGAGATATTTCACAATTTCTCACTTGTTCATGATGATATTATGGACGCAGCGCCGCTAAGACGTGGGAAAGCAACTGTGCACGAAAAATGGGATATCAACACAGGTATTCTTTCTGGCGATGCGATGTTGATTACTGCTTATCAATTATTTGAGAATTATCCCGTTGAACATTTTAAACCATTGGCGCAATTATTTAGCAAAACAGCGCTTGAGGTTTGCGAGGGTCAGCAGTATGATATTGATTTTGAAACTCAAACTGAGGTTGATATCGATGCATACATTAAAATGATAGAGTATAAAACGGCAGTTCTCGTTGGTGCTGCTTTAAAAATGGGAGCTATCATTGCTGGTGCTAATCAAGAGCAACAAACATACATTTATGAATTCGGTCGTTTATTAGGAATTGCTTTTCAAATTAAAGATGATTATTTAGATGTGTTTGGTGATGAATCGGAGTTTGGAAAACAGTTGGGTGGCGATATTATTGAAAACAAGAAGACCTATTTATATTTAAAAGCTTTGGAAGGTAAACAGAGGGAGCAACTTCAACATTTGTTTTCTGTAACACCTTTAGATCCGAGTGCAAAAATCAAAACTGTTAAGCATATTTATGAAGCTTCTGGAGCTGCAGAGGCAACTTTAAGGGAAATTGAAAAATACACATTAATGGCTTTTGAATGTCTGGAAAAAATCGAACTTTCTGATGATAGAAAAGCTTATCTGAAGAATTTTGGTTTGAACTTGATGAATCGAACTTTTTAGAATCTTAGAATTTTAATAAAACTTCAAAAACTTTTATTGTTCTAAAAGTTTTTTAGCATAATTTTGCCCTCTATTATGAGGAATCAAATTATTCGCAAGGCAACTGAGATGTTTTTAGAACTAGGTTTTAAAAGTGTCACCATGGACGATTTAGCCCATGAGTTATCCGTTTCTAAGAAAACAATTTATGACTTAGTCGGAAAGAAATCTACACTTGTAGAGCTTGTTGTGCAAAGCGTTATTGCTGAAATTGATGTTGAAATGAGCGATGTATCCAGTCAGGAGTTTGATGCAATAACTGAAATGTTTGCTTTCCGAGATATTGTTGTTAAACGATTAAGAAATCAAAAAGCATCACCTCAATTTCAGCTCAAAAAATACTATCCGAAAATTTACGATAAATATAGAGGGAAACAAATTGATATCATGAGCCAAAATATCAAAAACAACATTCTTAAAGGTGTTAAAGAAGCTCACTATGATGATTTATCAATTGATTTTGTTGTGAATTTATATATTGTTGGTCTTCTTGATATTAAAAACGATGAGTTGCTTAATGTCGAGCAATATACGCAAAAGCAATTGTATCATGAATTTGTACTATATCACTTAAGAAGTGTGACAACTCAAAAAGGACAATGGAAAATGAATGAAATTTTAAAGACATAATAAATGAATTTTAAAAAGTGCTTTTTACTAATTTTTATATCTCTGACAAGCTTGACTTTTGGTCAAGAAGTTCAAGAAAAATCAGAAGTCTATAAAATGACGCTTCAAGAAGCGATTGATTTTGCTATGGATAGCGCTTATGCAAACATCAATGCGCAGAAAGATGTTGCAATTGCAATCAAGAAAAAATGGGAAACAACTGCAGATGGTTTGCCCCAGATTAATGGTCAAGTGAATTATGAAAATAACCCTAAGCTAACTGTAACGCCATTACCTGGTGAAATTATCGGTGAGCCAGGAACGACTGTGCCTGTTAGTTTCGGTAACAAACATAATATGAATGCTTCAGCGCGTTTAGATCAATTAATTTTTGACGGTTCGTATATCGTCGCGCTCCAAGCTGCAAAAACTTTCTTGGAATATTCTGCTAATAATAAATTGAAAACAGAGTATGAAGTTAGAACCAACGTCATCACGGCTTATGGAAACGTTTTACTCTCCAAAAATTCAATTGATATTACTGAGAACAATCTTGATAATGCTGAGAATAACCTTGATGAAACTCAAAAGATTTTTGAGAATGGATTAGCAGAAGAAGAGGAAGTTGAACAACTTAAGATAACAACTCAGCAACTCAAATCTCAACTGAACAATGCAAAACGTATGCACGAAATTGCAAAGGAAAGCCTGAATATGGTTTTGGGTTTACCAGTTGAAGCGGAGGTTATTTTGTTAGACGAATTAGAAGTTTTAGCAACCCAAAATATTTTAGAAACAGATGCTTCTGAAGATTTTAAGTTAGAAGAAACTGTTGATTTTAAAATTGCTAAAAACTTAGTTGAACAAAGAGATTTAGAATTTAAACTCGAGAAAAGTAAAGCCTTGCCAACTTTGTCAGCATTTGTCAATTATGGGGCGACAAGCTTCGGTGATGAGTTCAACTTTTTTGAAAGTGGGAAAGATTGGTATGAGTTCTCAACAATTGGCGTGAGTTTAAGCGTTCCGATTTTCAGTTCATTCCAGCGTCACTCAAGAACTCAGCAAGCAAAAATGGAGCTCGAAAAAGCTGAAGTGCAAAAGGAGCAAGCCATTAATGAAATTAAAAGAACTTTTAATGCAGCTAAAAGTGAAATGACTTATGCTACTGAAAATTTCGAAATTTCTAAAAATAATTTAAACCTTGCAGAAAGAATCTCACATAAAAATGAAGTCAAATTTAAAGAAGGTTTAGCTAGTAGTTTTGAGCTTCGACAAGCTCAGGTACAGCTTTATCAAGCTCAAAACGAATATTTACAAAGTATGCTTAATGTTATAAATGCTAAAGCTGAACTTGAAAAAATTAAAAATAAGCCACTCCAAAACTAAAAGATCAATGAAAAATTCAATTCTTTTTATCGCAATCTTAAGTCTGTTGATGACGACATCATGTCAAAATAAGGAACAAACGGTTGATGAAGTTATAGATTCTGGAAAAGTTGACTTGATGAAAGAAAGACGTCAAGAACTCAACAAAGAGCAAAGATTGCTCAATACAAAAATCTCAAAATTAAGTAAGGAAATCGAAGCGCGTGAAGATTCTAATTCCTTCTCACTTGTGAGTGTCAAAAAAATAGAAACAGAGAAATTTGTTCATTATATTGAAGTCCAAGGAGATGTTGAAACGGATCAAAATATTTTGATTTATCCTGAATTTAGCGGCGTCTTAGATAAAATTTATGTCAAAGAAGGTGATCGCGTTAAAAAAGGTCAACTCTTAGCTAGAATTGATGATGGCGGTTTGTCTGAGGAAATGGCAGAGCTCGAAACACAGCTTCAACTTGCTGAAACACGTTTTAAAAGACAAAAGCGTTTATGGGATCAAAACATAGGTTCTGAGATTCAGTTTTTAGAATCTGAAACTTCTTATAAATCTTTAAAAAGCAATAAAAATAGATTGCAAAAGCAAATTGACAAAACACAGATTAGAGCTTCTTTCTCAGGAGTGATAGATAGTAAGCTTGCAGATCAAGGTCAAGTAGTGAGTCCAGGGCAAACCCCAATTTTCAGATTGATCAATTTATCTGAAACATATATTTATGCTGAGGTTCCAGAGCAATTTTTGAATGCTATTAAAGTCGGAACATCTGTTAATGTTTCTATTTCTTCAATGGGATTAAATTTTGATACTGAAATTATTCAAGTCGCTAATTTTATAGATCCAAATAACAGAAAGTTTATGGTAAAAGTCGGTATCCCTAAAGATATCAAAAACCTGAAACCAAATCTAGTCGCTTTAATTAAAATTAACGATTACACTTCAGATGACACAGTTGTTATCAGTCAGAATGTTTTGCAAGAAACATCAAGCGGCGAACAGATCGCTTATATTTTTGAACCAAAAGATGATAAAGTTGGAACAGCAAAGCAAGTTAAAATCAAAACAGGTAAAAGCTTAAAAGGAGATATTGAAGTTTTAGAAGGTTTAGAAGAAGGGCAATACATCATCACAGATGGTGCGAGAAGTGTAAGAGATGGTGAGAAGTTAAGAGTTTCAGAAGCGATAAAGTAGAGACGAATGGCAAATAAAAACACTTATAAAGAGTTTAGTATTTCATCCTGGGCAATTGATAATAAAATGACTGTTTTTGTCATTATTGCAATTAGTCTTTTAGGCGGATTGTTGTCATATTACAGTATGCCTCGAGAATCTTTCCCAGAGATTGTACAAACCAAAATTTACGTGAGTTCAGTAAACCCTGGAAACTCAGTTGAAGATGTCGAGAAGTTTATCACCGAACCTTTAGAGGAAGAATTTAAGAATGTTAAAGGTGCGAGAGAAATCAACTCCACGACAATGCAAGATTACTCGATGATTATCATTGAGTTCGAAGAAGATATAGAGGTTAGTACTGCAAAACAGTTGATCAAAGACAAAGTTGATCAGGTTAAATCGGAAACAACATGGCCAACATTAGATAATGGTGCCAAGGTAGAACCTAACGTATTTGATTTGAACATTTCTGAGGAAATGCCAATTTTGAATATCAATTTTGTCGGAGATTATCCAACGCAAAAGCTAAAAGATTTTGCAGAACATATGCAAGATGAAGTTGAACTTCTTCCGCAAATTAAAGAAGCGAGCGTAAGAGGTGTTGATGAAAAAGAAGTTGAGGTTGCCATTGATGTTTATAAAATGGTGTCTTCAAAGGTTTCATTTGATAATGTGATCAACGCAATTAGGGCAGAAAATAAAACTATTTCTGGAGGAAATATTATCAGTAAAGGTCTAGAAAAAAACATTCGTGTTATTGGAGAGATTGACAAACCTTCAGATCTTGAAAAAATTGTTGTAAAATCTGATGATGGATCTGTCTTTTTAGAAGATATCGCACAAGTTAGATTTAATGAAAAAGATGCAACAACATTTGCGAGAAATAAGGGGAAGCCTGTTGTGATGCTCGATGTGAAAAAGCGAGCTGGCAAAAACATGATTGAAGCCGTTGAGCAAATAAAAGAAATAGTCGAAAAAGAAAAGTCAGATTACTATCCGGAAAATTTAGAAATCAGCATTACAAATGATCAATCTGTGCAAACAGAAAATCAAGTGAATGACTTAGTCAATAATATCGTTTTTGGAGTCATTTTAGTTGTTGGTGTTTTGATGTTCTTTTTAGGATTTAGAAATGCTTTGTTTGTTGGTGTAGCCATTCCATTATCAATGTTTATTGCTTTAACAATCCTTTCTTCATTAGGTTTCACTTTAAACACAATGGTTTTATTTGGTCTTGTTATGGGGTTAGGTATGCTGGTGGATAACGGTATTGTGGTGGTCGAGAATGTTTATAGCTTGATGGATGAAGGCGTCCCTCGTTTAAAAGCTGCAAAGCAAGGTGTCGGTGAGATTGCTTGGCCAATTATAGCCTCAACTGCTACAACTTTAGCAGCTTTCTTTCCGTTGGGATTATGGCCAGGAATGATTGGTAAGTTCATGGTTTATTTCCCGATTACACTTTCAGTTGTCTTGACATCTTCATTGTTTGTTGCGCTAATCATCAACGCTATGTTGACATCACAGTTTATGAAAACTGAAGAAGGTGAATTAAGAAAAAATTTATTGATTAAATGGAGCTTGATTCTGTTTTTAGTCGGTGCATTGGTTTTAGTGACTGGGTTTATTGCTGATTCAGGAGGGTTGAGAGCTATTGGTAACTTGAGTATTTTGGTTGCCATCATGATGTGGGTTTACAAATATTTCCTAGAAGGCGCTATTCGTTATTTTCAGTTTAATCTGCTCAAACGTATGGAGCGTTTTTATGAATCAAGCTTGGTTTTTGCTTTATATAAAAAAAGAGCCTATTTCTTTTTTTTCGGAACAATAGGAATGTTATTGCTAGCTTTCGTTTTGGTTAGTGTGGCAGAACCGAAAACTCTATTTTTTCCAGAAAATGAACCAAATCAAATTATCACTTACATTGAATATCCTGAAGGGACAGCCATAAATAAAACGAATGCTTTGACAAAACAAGTTGAAGAAAAAATATATGATGCTGTCAAGAAATATGAAGATGACGACGGCTATAATTTTATGATTGAGTCAGCTATATCTCAAGTCGGAAAAGGTTCAGGAAACCCAATGACGAATAGTGGAATGGCTAATGAAATGCCGCATCGCGCTAAAATTACTTTAACTTTAAGAGAGTTTAAATTCAGAAGAGGGATTTCGAGTTTGAAAACTTTAGAAGAAGTGAGGCAGTCTGTGCAAGGTTTTCCAGGAGCTTCCATTATTGTTGAGAAAAACAATATTGGTCCACCAACTGGTTATCCGGTTAATTTAGAAATAAGAGGGGATGACTATGAAGATATGCTTGCAGAAGCAGAAAATTTACGTCGATTTATCAATCAACTGAATATTGATGGAATTGAAGAATTGAAAATTGATGTCAATAAATCTAAGCCTGAAATAGATATTCGTATAGATAAGCAAAAAGCTGGTGAACTCGGTATTTCAGCTTCAATGATTGGGCAAACGATTAGACGTTCTGTTTTTGGTCAAGAAGCATCAACGTATAAAGATGGAGAAGATGATTACGAAATCAATGTGCGCTTAAATGAAAATCAACGTTATGATGAAAATGCAATATTAAATCAGCCAGTCACTTTTAGAGATACTAAGGGCCAAATTAAGCAGATTCCTATTTCTTCATTAATCACAACTGAGCCAGCAGCAACATTTAATTCTATTAAAAGAAAGGATTTAAAGAGAGTGATCACACTTTACTCAAACGTTTTAACAGGAAGTAATCCAACTGAAATTGTCAAAACTTTGAAACAGGAATTAGAATATTACGATCAAAAACCAAAAATGAA
>JAKDUG010000103.1 GCA_030457805.1 Psychroflexus sp. | reverse complement strand
TCTCGACTCAATAAAAGAACATGCTATTGTATAATATGGTCTAAAGCATTAAGAATTTCAAAGAAAGATGGTACATCTTTAAAAGATATAAGGCTCCCGATAATCTAGTGGGAGCCAGTAATTAGAGCTTTAATGGGAACTAGAGATGTCCGTTTAAAGTTCGCTTTAAATATGTTGCTGTTTGACTGCGTTTGTTTTTTGCAACTTCATTTGGTGTTCCTTCTGCAACCACTTTTCCACCTTCTTCTCCAGCACCGGGTCCCATGTCGATAACCCAATCACTTTCAGCGATAACCTGCATATCGTGTTCCACCACAATGACAGTGTTTCCAGCATCAACTAAGCGCGCCAGTTGAAGTTGTAATTTTTCGACATCCGTAGGATGCAAACCAGTCGTTGGCTCGTCTAAAACATAAAGCGTATTTCCACGACTCAGGCGTTGGAGTTCTGTGGCAAGTTTAATGCGCTGTGCTTCTCCACCCGAAAGCTCGGTTGCCGACTGGCCCAAACGTAAATAACCCAAACCGACTTCTTGCAATACTTTAAGCGGACGAGAGACACGGTCATCTTCTGCAAAGAATTCTGTTGCTTCATTGACGGTCATCTCAAGAATTTGAGCAATATTCTTTTCGTGATAAGTGACTTCTAAGGTTTCTGCATTATAGCGCGCACCTTCACAAACAGGACAAGGCGCATAGACACTTGGCAAAAATAAGAGTTCAACCATCACAAAGCCTTCACCGTCACAATTAGAACAACGGCCCTTGCCTACATTAAATGAAAAGCGACCGGCATTATAATGACGTGTTTTCGCTAATTTTGTTGCCGCAAATAATTTTCGCACCACGTCAAATAAACCTGTGTAGGTCGCAAGATTAGAGCGCGGCGTTCTCCCAATGGGTTTTTGATTAACCACGACCATGCGTTTGATGTTTTCTGAACCTGTGGTAATTTGTCCTCCCAGCGTTTCTACAACATCTTGTTGCAAAGCATCTTCTTCCTCTTCCGTAGAAGAGCTCTTTCCGAGTTGTGTTGACATTAATTCGACCAAGACCTGGCTCACTAAACTACTTTTGCCAGAGCCTGAAACACCTGTCACACTTGTCAATACGCCCAAAGGAAAAGAAATATCAAGCTTGATTAAATTATTTCTGGTCACGCCACTTAAGTTGAGCCATCCAACAGGATTTCGCGGTTTGGGTTTTTCAAAAGTAAGATCATTAAATAGGTGTTTCCTAGTTTTAGATTCTGAAATATCTTTTAAACCATCTGGTGGACCACTGTACAAAATTTCTCCACCACCTTCACCTGCATCCGGACCTACATCGACAATCCAGTCGGCATGACGAATCACATCCAACTCGTGCTCAACGACAAAAAGCGAATTCCCGCAAGCTTTCAATCTATCTAAAGTTTTTAATAAGGCTTCGGTATCTGCAGGATGCAATCCCGCAGAAGGCTCGTCTAAGACGTACACGACACCAAATAAATTACTGCGCACTTGAGTGGCCAATCTTAGGCGCTGATGTTCACCTGGAGATAGAGTCGGTGTACTGCGCTCCAAGGATAAATAGCCTAGTCCTAATTCTAATAAAACGTTTACTCTCGCAACAAGGTCTTCGGCAATCCGCTGTGCCACCATTGCTTTTTCTTGATGATTTTCGGCCAATTTAATTAATCTGGGGGCAGAGCCATTGGCATAAGGTGTGAAAATAGAAAGCAATTTTTTTAAGGGCAACCTTGAAATGTCAGCAATATCATAACCCGCAAAAGTCACGGAAAGAGATTCTGGACGTAAGCGTTTGCCGTGACAAGTTGGGCATTCGCTACTCAACATGTATTTTGAAACGCGTTTTTTCATCATCGTACTTTGCGTATTTGCAAATGTGTGTAATACAAGTTTCTTGGCAGCCGTATAGGTTCCCATATAACTAGGTTCCCGTTTCTCTTTAATAGCAAGCTGTACCTCTTCTCGGTCTAAGTTTCGGTAAACTGGTACCTTTGGTTTTTCATCGGTGAATAAAATCCAGTCGCGGTCCTTTTGTGGAAGCTCTTTCCACGGAACGTCAACATCATATTGTAAAGTGACTAGAATGTCTCGAAGGTTTTTTCCCTGCCATGCTTTTGGCCAGGAATCTACGGCTCCTTCTCGAATGGTGAGGCTGTCATCGAGAACCATACTTTCTTCTGTGACTTCGTAAATTCTGCCGAGTCCATGGCATTCGGGACAGATGCCTTCTGGGGTGTTAGTAGAAAATGAATCGGCATATAAAAGCGATTGATTCGGTGGATAATCTCCAGCACGGGAATACAACATGCGCAATAAGTTGGATAATGTGGTCACCGAGCCAACTGAGGATCGGGTCGTCCCTGAACCGCGTTGCTGCTGTAGGGCAACTGCAGGAGGCAAACCGTCGATTTCGTCGACTTCTGGGATTGGCATTTGATGAAAAAGTCGGCGCGCGTAGGGTGACACCGATTCCAGATACCTGCGTTGCGCTTCGGCATACAGTGTGCCAAAAGCAAGTGATGATTTCCCTGAGCCAGAAACTCCAGTAAACACGACCAGAGCATCGCGAGGGATTTTTAAATTGACATCTTTTAGATTATGTTGTCGTGCACCACGTACAGCAACGAAACCTTCTTTTTGCGACTTGTTTTTATTCGGTTGTTCCATGTCTGCGGAAGAAACAAAAAATATATCAAGAATCTACGAGCAAAGCTTTTAAAGTTTTCATAAACCTCTGATCTTAGTCCATATTAGCATCAAAATCTCACATATAACTTTGCATTTTTTTCATCTACATTTCAAAACTAAATTACCTAAATGCAGAGTGCAAGGCTTAAGATCTAGTTAGGATTTTTTTAAAGGCATGATGATCTTATGCGAAAGGTTTGATGTTGGGCGGATGATAAAGTTTTTTTATATGAAATTAATTAAGTTTTTTAAAAACCTCATATTAGCAGATAAAATAGAATCTAAAATTTTACAATGCGCAAACACGTCAAAAGTTTTTACTTTTATGGTCATCACGAAATAATGAAAATGAAAATATACTTTATTAATAGCTTCGGATTACTACTCGTTTTGTTGTTCTCATCTTGTAACACGGCGCACGAAAAGAAGTCTGAAATAGAAAGCCAAAAGAAACCAGTAAAGGATCTTGCTCAGTTTGTGAATCCGTTAATTGGAACTGCAAAAATGGGGCATACCTATCCGGGTGCTACCGTGCCTTTTGGAAGCATTCAATTAAGCCCAGACACAGATACGATACCTTATGCCGTAGATGGAAAATATAATTCTGAGGTGTATGATTATTCAGCGGGCTATAAATATGGCGACCCGACTATTGTTGGTTTTAGTCATACCCATTTTAGTGGGACTGGTCATTCAGATTTAGGAGATTTTTTAGTCATGCCAACAACTGGAAAATTAAAATTAAATCCTGGTACTGCAGAGAAACCTGATAGTGGCTATCGGTCCCGTTTTACTCACGAGAATGAAGATGCAGAACCAGGTTATTACCGCGCATTTCTAGAAGATTATGGCATCAATGCAGAGATGACAGCGAGCAGTAGAGTAGGCGTGCATCGTTATACGTTTTCTGAAAAGGAAGAAGCGCATGTGATTTTAGATTTAATGTCGGGAATTTATAATTACGATGATAAAAATGTTTGGACTTTTTTACGTGTTGAAAGTGATACTTTAATCACAGGTTTTCGACAAACGAATGGGTGGGCGAGAACACGAAAGGTTTTCTTTGCAATGCGTTTTGATAAGCCAATTAAAGATTATGGACGCGCGCGTTATGATACCCAACCTTATAATGGTTTTTGGGACAAATTCGATCAGGATGAAAATTTTCCGGAAGTTGCAGGAGAGAAGATCCGTATGTATTTTAATTTTGATATGGGAAAAAATGAAGCCCTTCAGGTAAAGTTGGCTATTTCACCTGTGAGCACAGAAGGTGCTTTGAAAAATATGAAGGCTGAGGTTCCACATTGGGATTTTAATAAAGTTAAGAAAGAAGCCCGGGAGCAATGGAATCAAGAGTTAAACAAAGTGGTGCTTAGTGGAGAAGATGACAATGAGATGATTAATTTCTATACCGCAATGTACCACGCCTTCTTAGGACCTACCGAATATATGGACATCGATGGAAAATACCGCGGGATGGATATGAATATCCATCAGGCAACAAACTTTACCAATTACACCAGTTTTTCATTATGGGATACTTATAGGGCCTTGCATCCGTTGTTTAATATTCTACAACCTGAGAGGAATAGTGATATGATCAACTCTATGATGGCCCATTATGATCAGAGCGTGCACGGGATGTTACCCGTTTGGTCGCATTATGCCAATGAGAATTGGACCATGACAGGCTATCACAGCGCCTCGGTTATTTCTGATGCGATTGTCAAAGGAAATACCGATTTTAATAAAGAACACGCCTTAAAGGCTATGGTTCAAACGGCCAATACGAGTTATTATGATGGTTTAGAGTATTATCTAAAAAAAGGCTATGTGCCAGAAGATAAGAATTCAGCTTCAGTTTCTAAAACCTTAGAATATGCTTATGATGATTGGGCTATAGCTCAGGCAGCTAAAGAGATCGGGAAGGACTCTGTTTATAAAACATTCAGTCAACGGGCCGAGAATTATAAAAATGTTTATGATGCCGCATCAGGCTTTATGCGCCCACGATTGGATGATGGAAGTTTTAAAAAGGAATTTGATCCATTAGATACGCATGGGCAAGGCTTTATTGAAGGGAATGCTTGGAATTACAGTTTGTACGTTCCCCAGGATCCTGCTGAAATGATTAAAATGATGGGAGGGAAGGCTCAATTTTCTGAGCATTTAGATTCCCTGTTCACCATGGAATTACCCGATAAATATTTTGAAAACACTGAAGATATTACAAAAGAAGGAATTATTGGAAATTATGTACACGGCAATGAACCCTCGCATCAGGTTGCTTATCTATACGATTGGACGGATACGCCTTGGAAGTCTCAGGATAAGATTCGTATGATCTTAAAGAATCAATACCAAACGGGGGCTGATGGTTTGGGAGGAAATGACGATATGGGACAAATGAGTGCTTGGTATATTTTTAGTAGTCTAGGATTTTATCCGGTAGCCCCGGGTTCAACGCAATATGCTTTGGGGAGCCCGTCTATTCATAAAGCTGAAGTGAATCTTGACAATGGCAATAAATTTACGGTGGTTGCGGAAAACCAATCCGAAGAAAATGTTTATGTAGAGAAAGTAGAATTAAATGGGATGGAATTAGAGGCTCCGTTTATTGATCATCAGGATATTATGAAAGGTGGCGAACTCAAGTTTTATATGACCAAAGGTCCCAATAAAGAAATTTATCAAAAGAATAAATAATAGCACAATCATTTGAGATCGAGAAATCAATGCCGAATTCTGCTGACAGCTGGAGTGATCTTCTAGGTAAATGGTTGTTATTTGAATTCTTTGTAGGTATCTATTAATTCTCTTTTTCCAAATTCGCCGACTCTTAAAAAGTAGGTACCAGTCGGTTTAATAATGATAAATCCACCATTGAGATCAGCGTATTCGAAAAATGACTTTCTCATCAAGCTATCTTTATCAACAATCCAATTGATTTTATCTCCATGGTAATAATGTAAATTCTCAACATTTTTATGGATGAGCCACAGATGATTTGTTGGTGCTATTGCTTTCAAATCATCACTCATGTGACCAGAAAAAATATCCCAAGGCACTTGATAGTTTTGACTAGCTTGAGTAGGATCTTTATCTATATAGTTGATGACGATATTTTTATCAAAATTAAGTTGGTCATTGCTTATCTCTGTTAAATATTTCTTGAGGCTTTGGAAATCTTTGTTTGAGATTTTACCCTTTTTATGGCTTTTCACAAATGCTTTTGTCCCGTCAGGATTTTCTAATGTATACAAATGGGCTTCCTTGTCGATCAAGCTGTTAGAAGTAGAGTAGCCGATGAGTAAAAGAAAATGGTCGTTTGAAGTAGAGTTCTCATTGAAATTAGGTTTAATTAAATAGATTTAAATTATTTAGGATTTGGCAAGGATTGGAATAACTTTTCAATGCGTCTTAGGTCTGTCGTGTTTTGAATTGTTTGCTGGGTATCTTCATATAATAATTTAGCTTCTGCAATCAAGGCATCGTGGTATTCAGGTAAATGTGCTTCTTGCAACAGTAAATATTTAAACATCGTGAATAACTTTTGTACACAAGTTAGATCATGTTTACAGTAGGTTCTGTAAGAAGCCATCACTTGATAGAGTAGCTCTTTGAAATTGACAGTATTAACGGCGATAAGCGCATCTTCCTCAACTGAGGTGATAACGGTTTTGTCATTTTTTTTGAGTCGCAAGGCAAACAACTCGGTTAAATAATCGATTGTGCTAATTGCCGTCCCGGGATCATTAATCCCTGGTGACATTGCTTTCATTCCAATTTCAGTGATTTGCTTAAAAGCGAGTGTGTAATTATCCTCAACAAATTCACCTTTGGAGAAATTAAAACTCGAGCGTATTTCTTCAGCTAATTTCTCATCAATCTTTTTATTCACCTGAATAATTGGGACACCTTTTAGTACAAAAGCACCTTGAATAGTTAAAATTTTTATTTGAATTTTTTCTTCTTCACAAATGTCGATCAGGTTAGTCATCGCTATATTCTGAAAATATCCTGTTTCAGAACTTTGATAAGTTTGCCAGCTAGAAGTGTCTGGAAAAGAAGCCACTTTTTCAGCTTCTTTTTCCAATAAATAACTCAAGCGTATGATGGCTTTTTTATAGATCCCTTCTAGAATATTACTGACCTGAATGGATTGAGATATGGAATGAATAAAATAAAGAAAAGCGCCTAGACACACCACTGTCATAATAATACCGATCAGTACAGAAAAGCCAGGAAGTTGGTATTTATCATTTTCCTGCGGATTGATACCAACCAAGGTAAAGGTGTTGTACAAAATAGTCGCTAAATAAATACCTAAAACAAACTGATGGTTTTTATTGGAAATTAACCCTGGTAAAACGCGTGGTGAAAAATTACTAGATGCTTGATTGAGCAGAACCATTACCATAGAAAAGCTAAAGACCATTATTGAAATAATACCGCCTGTCAAAAAACTTAAAAGTGTTTTAGCAGTATCGGCATTATTGATCACCAATTGTGGCGCGTGCTCAATAACAAAAGCAGAGATGCCGATTCTTTCTAAATACAGCATAAGCATGGCGAAACTAAAACCGACAATACTAAAAAGAGTTGGGAAAAAGGCAATCTTTCCACGAATGTTATTAATAAAACTTATAAATCGAATGTAAAGTGATTTCATAAATAGATTTGAAATCACAATTTAAGTTTTTTTAACTAATTGAAAGTTTTATTGACTGAAAAGAAT
>JAKDUG010000102.1 GCA_030457805.1 Psychroflexus sp. | reverse complement strand
AATGCCGCATTTGTCTTTTGCTAAACAGTCAGTTAAAGTTGATTTTAAATGAAAAAATTCTCCATCAAACGCAAGATCGTAAATCCCGATTGTGTCACCTTGGTACTCAACTTTGACTTCTAAAGTATCATCGATGCTCAATTGGCGTTCGGCAAGCTTGATGATATTTCTCAGTTTTTTAGGTTGTAAGCGATGGTCAACATCATCAGCATTCCATAATTGGAAATTGACAGTCTTTTCTTCCCTTAAAGTGCCGCCACAATCGATGAACTTTTTTGTGGTTTCTCCGATTTCAGTGACGTGAAAATGATCAGGAACGATTGTTCCGTCAGGACGTTTGAAAATAAGTGTTTCTAGTTTCTCTAAATGTTGTTTGACTTCTGATAATGTCATAATTCAAATTTTGATGATTAGCAGCAGTCTTGATCTGCTGTTGAAGGATATTTGTTGAATAATGTCATAAATAAATTCTTGGTTTCTTCCCATTTTTTTGGTTCAATGCAATAGCAAACCGATGTGCCTTCAATTGTGCCTTGTATAATGCCAGTTTTTTTTAACTCGCGTAAATGTTGACTGATTGTCGCTTGTGCCAGGCCGAGTTCGTCAACCAAATCTCCGCAAATACAAGTTTTTGTTTCCAATAAATATTCGATGATTGCTAAGCGTGCCGGATGTCCAAGGACTTTGGCAATTTGTGCAAATTCGTTTTGCTGCGCTGTAAAAAGGGCTGTTTTTGTAATTCCCATAATACTTAACTTATACATTGCAATATTACGATGAATAAAAAAACTGACCATGTGCTTTTAAAATTTTCTTTAATGCAGGAAAATAGAAACTCGAACTGAGGCTATAAAAATGCTGTGTTCACGTAAATTAAACTATTTTCGTACAAAAAAATTTAAGCTGTGGAAACAAGTGCTGCTTTACTTTCGGTCGAGAATATTGACAAGTCATACGGAACTTTGGAGTTGTTTGAGAATTTATCATTCGGCATTAATCAAGGTCAGAAAATGGCTTTAATTGCCAAAAACGGAACAGGGAAAACCTCGCTTTTAGAGATTATCGCGCGGGCTGACCAACCTGATGCCGGACAAGTGGTGACTCGAAATGATGTCAAAATTGGCTACTTGGCACAAGAGCCAAATTTGGATCTAAAATTGACGGTGGAAGAAAGTATTTTTGCTGCCGACAACGAAACTTTACAGGTGATCAATAGCTATGAAAAGGCCTTGAATAATCCTGAAGACACAGATGCTTACCAGAGGGCTTTTGACCAGATGGAAGCTTTGCAGGCTTGGGATTTTGAAACAACTTATAAGCAAGTTTTAAGTAAACTCAAGCTCGATGATCTCACGCAGCAAGTGGGGGATTTATCAGGAGGGCAGCGCAAGCGTTTGGCCTTGGCAAACTTAATTTTAGATCGGCCAGATTTATTGATTTTAGATGAACCAACAAACCACCTTGACCTTGAAATGATCGAGTGGTTAGAAACTTATCTAAAATCAGAAAGCCTCACACTTTTTATGGTCACGCACGACAGGTATTTCCTCGATCGTGTTTGTAATCATATTATCGAATTGGAGGACAAAAAACTTTATTCATATAAAGGGAATTACGCTTATTATGTGGAGCATCGCGCCGACCGAATGGAAACGGAAGCTACCAATTTAGCCAAAGCTAAGCAACTTTATAAATCTGAACTCGACTGGATGCGTCGGCAGCCAAAGGCACGAACGACAAAATCAAAATCGCGTATTGAGAATTTTGATGATATCAAACAGCGGGCAACAGATCGCCGGAAAGATCACAAAGTGAGTCTTGAAATCAATATGGAGCGTTTGGGTTCTAAAGTGCTCGAATTGCATAGGATTTCAAAAGCTTATGGTGAAAAGACACTTTTTTCAGATTTTGAATATGTTTTTAAACGCCAAGAACGCATTGGTGTTATCGGGAAAAATGGCACAGGGAAATCTACTTTCTTAAACATCCTCACAGGCCAAGAAGAACCAGATACTGGCAAAGTCGTCATCGGGGAAACGCTTAAAATTGGCTATTATACGCAAGGTGGAATTAAGATCAAACCTGAGCAAAAAGTGATTGATGTGATTCGTGAATACGGCGATTATATTCCACTTAAAAAAGGTCAAAAAATATCAGCACAACAACTTTTAGAACGTTTTTTGTTTGATCGAAAAAAACAATATGACTTTGTTGAAAAACTGAGTGGTGGTGAGCGTAAACGACTGTATCTATGTACGGTTTTAATTCAGAATCCGAACTTTCTTATTCTTGATGAGCCAACCAATGACTTGGATATTATTACATTAAATGTTCTTGAGCAATTCCTGCTTGATTTTCCAGGTTGTTTGATCGTTGTGTCGCACGACCGTTACTTTATGGATAAAATTGTCGATCACCTTTTTGTTTTTGAGAATGAAGATATTTCTGATTTCCCTGGGAATTACTCAGACTATCGCGCTTACAGAAAACTCGAACAAGAAGAAGCTTACGCGCAACCTAAAGCAGAAAAGAAAAACACAGAAAAGCCAAAAACAGTAGAGGTGACACTCACTTACCATGAGCAAAAGAAGTACAAGCGTTTGGAAAGTGAGATCAAAAAGCTTGAAAAGAAAAAGGCGGAATTGGAAGCCAAATTTCTAAAAGATTTGGATCCTGAGGAGATTAAAACAAATTCAATTGACTTACAAGAAGTAGAAACAGAAATTGAAAAGCAAACCGAAGCTTGGTTTGAATTGTCGATGAAGCTTGAGGGATAAATGAAAAAGCACCAACTTTTTAGAAAAAGTTGGTGCTAAAAAAAATCCTATTATCATGAAATATAATGCGAACTACACATTATGAGTTAAGCGAATTGCTTTCTTCTTTCTCTTGTAATTCTTTTTCGCGTTGTTCTTTTTTAATACTGTTATTAATAAAGATGAGAACAACAGCTACAAGACCGATGATGACGAGTCCGAAAACGACCGTCATAATAAAGGCACCATTGCTCCAGTTGACAAGAAAAGTTAATAAATTTGGTGTCATAGCTTTCGAATTACAAGACAAAAATAAGACGCAAGTTCACATTTAAAAATGACCAATGTCAGTTTTCGCGTTTTATTTTGATTTATCTTAAATGATTCATGAAGATAGGAATTTTTTTATAAATTTCCTTATTGCACACAACACTAACTCTTGATCAATGATTCATCAAGCTACAGCTTATTTAAAATTTATACGCCGTTCTAAAAATCAGCATGGGATTCATTCGCCATTTGTTTATCAATTGATCACACAATGTTTTTACGATAAAAAGAAACGCAAGGCTTATCAGTTATGGAGGCAAGCGAAAAAGAGACTTTTAGATGATAAGTCTATCATTGAGGTTGAGGATTTTGGTGCAGGCTCTAAAGTTTTTAAATCTGATCAACGTCAAGTCAAGCAAATTGCAGCGCGGGTTGGCACATCTTTCAAAAGAGCAAAATTATTGAATCGTGTTGTTTCATATCTCAAATGCGAAACAGCACTTGAGTTAGGAACGTCTTTAGGCTTGGGAAGTTTGGCGATTTGTTTGGATAATCCTGTTCATCTCACCAGTTTAGAAGCTTGTCCAAATACGTTAGATAGAGCCCAGCAGCTTTTTGAGGAGTTGGGTTGTCAAGAGCAAATTAAAACTGTCAAGACGGACTTTCAGTCTTATCTGGATCAACTTTCCAGTGATCAAAACTTTGATCTTGTTTTTATTGACGGCCATCACAGTTATGCAGCAACAATCAGCTATTTCAAGCAGCTTTTAAAACATAAACACAATGATTCTGTTTTTATTTTTGACGATATTCATTGGTCAAAAGGAATGGAAAAAGCTTGGGAAGAAATTTGCCAATCAGAAGAAGTCAAAGTCAGTCTTGATACTTTCCAATGGGGGTTTGTTTTTTTTAGAAAAGAGCAGGCAAAAGAACATTTTAGAATACGAGTCTGAGCATTTTTTGTATTTTAGAGGAAAATTACGTTGAAATGTTAGAGAACTTTTCACCGACAATGCAACTGGTTATTGTCATTATCATTTTAGCTGTATTATTTCTCCTGGTTCTGATGAACAATAAAAGAAATAAACGCAAACGTGAACGCCGATCAAATCGAAATTTCAGAGAAAAAATCTCTGAGAAACGCAAAGAAAAAAAGGAAGACACATGAAAATATATACAAAAACGGGTGATAAAGGAACAACGGCACTTTTTGGTGGTTCGCGTGTACCTAAAAACCATATCAGAATTGAAAGCTACGGCACAGTTGATGAGTTGAATGCGCATCTAGGAATGTTGCGGGATTGTCAAGTTAATCCGCAAATCAAACAAGATATTGAACTGATTCAAAACAAGCTCTTTACGCTGGGTTCGATTTTGGCAACAGATCCTAAGAAGGCAAAACTCAAAAGTGGAAAAGATCGCTTGAATATTCCGCGTATTACGGCTGAAGATATTACGTATCTCGAAGACCGCATTGATGTCATGAACGAAAGCTTACCACAGATGACGCATTTTGTGTTGCCTGGCGGGCATAAAGCTGTTTCTCAAAGTCATATTGCGCGCTGTGTTTGTCGTCGTGCTGAGCGAAATGCCGCTGCTTTGTACGCTATTGAATCTTTTGATGATGAGGTTTTGCAATATCTCAATCGCTTGTCAGATTACATCTTTGTGGTGTCTCGAAAAACTGCAGATGAACTTGATGTAAAAGAAACGCAATGGATCCCTGAAAAACTGGATTCCTGATAAAAATGATCTGTTAGAGAAATATTTTAAATTCTTTTTTTCAGGCTAAAGAAGGCTGATGGTCAGTAATAAACACCTAATTTACTGATTATCAATCCTGAAATAAAGCTTAAAAAGCTTGCTTGTTACACTAAAAAAATTACATTTGCAAAAATTAAAAACAACTTAAAAGATGTATTGGACATTAGAATTAGCATCGTACTTGAGTGACGCGCCTTGGCCAGCAACGAAGGATGAATTAATCGACTATGCAATTAGAACTGGCGCACCTTTAGAGGTTGTGGAGAACCTTCAATCAATCGAAGATGAAGGTGATACTTACGACTCAATCGAGGAGATTTGGCCTGACTATCCCACCGATGACGATTATTTGTGGAATGAAGATGAATATTAACACTATTTTTCATATAAAAGCATCAAAAGTCTCATAATGAGACTTTTTTTTTTCACTACCTTTGAATTATTAATTTTTTAAACAAGTTATGGGTGTATTAGACTCCGTATTGAAAGTATTTGTCGGTGATAAGGCGAAAAAGGACTTGAAAAGTATCATGCCTATTGTCGATAAAATAAAGGCCCTTGAGAAGGAATATGAAGCTTTAAGCTTGGATGAACTTCGCGGCAAAACGATTGAATTCAAAGAGAAGATTAAAGATGCTTTGGCTGATAATACTGCTAGGCGGGATGAGTTGAAGCAGAAAGCTGAGGTCGAGGAAGATATAGATGGTAAAGAAAGCATTTTTGGTGAAATTGACAAGCTGAAAGATGAGGCTTATAAAATTTCTGAAGACGTTTTAAATAAAATTTTGCCAGAAGCATTTGCAACGGTTAAAGAAACGGCTAGACGTTTTTGTAACAACGAAACCTTAAAAGTAGAGGCTTCTGAGTTTGATCGTGCTTTGTCTGCGCAAAAAGATTATATCACTTTAGAAGAGGATCATGCCGTGTGGAGCAACTCCTGGGATGCAGCTGGAAAGCCTGTGACTTGGGATATGGTACATTACGATGTGCAACTCGTCGGCGGTGTAGCAATGCACCAAGGTAAAATTGCAGA
This sequence comes from Psychroflexus sp., assembly GCA_030457805.1. Taxonomy (GTDB): domain Bacteria; phylum Bacteroidota; class Bacteroidia; order Flavobacteriales; family Flavobacteriaceae; genus Psychroflexus. The sequence goes on along the minus strand of JAKDUG010000102.1, from coordinate 1,631 downwards.
GATGCACACAGGGGAAGGGAAAACATTAGTCGCAACTTTGCCTATGTATCTCAACGCCTTAACTGGAAATGGAGTTCACTTGGTCACAGTCAACGACTACTTGGCAAAACGAGATAGCGCATGGATGGCGCCAATCTTTGAGTTTCACGGCTTAAGTGTTGCTTGTATCGACTATTACAGACCCAACTCTGAAGAGCGTCGTCGCGCTTATAATGCTGATATTGCTTATGGCACAAACAACGAATTTGGTTTTGACTATTTGCGGGATAATATGAGTCACTCGCCAGATGATTTGGTTCAGCGTCCGCACAACTTTGCCATTGTTGATGAGGTTGACTCCGTTTTAATTGATGAAGCACGGACGCCATTAATTATTTCTGGCCCAGTGCCAAAAGGTGATGTTCACGAGTTTGAAAACCTCAAACCACCCGTGGCAGAAATTGTAGAAGCACAACGTCATGATTTAGTCAAGGTCTTAGCAGAAGCTAAAAAACTGATTAAAGCTGGTGAAACCAAAGAAGGTGGCTTCTTATTACTTCGTGTTTTTAGAGGACTCCCAAAAAATAATGCACTGATTAAGTTTTTGAGTGAAGAAGGCGTCAAGCAACTTTTACAAAAAACTGAGAATCATTATATGCAAGACAACAATCGTGAGATGCATAAAGTTGATGCAGACTTGTACTTTACGATTGAAGAAAAGTCAAATCAAATCGATTTGACAGATAAAGGAATTGACTACCTTTCTGGAGGTGATGATGATAACTTCTTTGTGATGCCAGAAATAGGCATGGAGATTGCCAAAATCGAAAGTGAAGGTTTACCAAAAGACGAAGAAGCCGAAAAGAAAGAAGAATTATACCGCGATTTTAGTATTAAAAGTGAACGTATTCACACGATGAATCAACTTTTAAAAGCTTATACTTTATTTGAAAAAGATACGGAGTATGTTGTGATGGACAATAAAGTGAAAATTGTCGATGAGCAAACAGGTCGTATAATGGATGGCCGTCGTTATTCAGATGGTTTACACCAAGCGATTGAAGCTAAAGAAAGCGTCAAAATTGAAGATGCCACGCAAACATTTGCAACGGTGACACTTCAGAACTATTTCAGAATGTACAACAAGCTTTCAGGGATGACAGGTACTGCTGTGACTGAAGCTGGTGAATTCTGGGAAATTTACGAATTGGATGTTGTCGAGATTCCAACCAATAGACCTATTGCCCGTGATGACAGACAGGATAAGGTTTATAAAACCATCCGTGAAAAATACAATGCGATAAGTGAAGAGGTCGTTATGTTATCAGAAAAAGGACGCCCTGTTTTAATCGGAACAACTTCAGTTGAAATTTCTGAATTGCTCAGCCGTATGCTGAAAATCAGAAATGTAAAACACAACGTCTTAAACGCGAAACTACACAAGAGAGAGGCCGATGTTGTTGCAGAAGCTGGGAACAGTGGTGTTGTTACAATCGCAACAAACATGGCAGGTCGTGGGACGGATATTAAACTTTCTAAAGAAGTGAAAGAGGCTGGCGGTTTAGCAATCGTTGGGACAGAACGCCATGACTCAAGACGTGTTGACAGACAGTTGAGAGGTCGTGCTGGTCGTCAAGGTGATCCAGGAAGTT
>JAKDUG010000101.1 GCA_030457805.1 Psychroflexus sp. | reverse complement strand
AAATATTTTCTTAGATAATTTCTGCCGAGATCCCAGCATCCAAAATTTCTAAACATCGAGGTTCTAACTCTTTGAAACTGCCAGATTTCACACCGCATTTCCCTTTGTAATGAATGATAATTGTGCATTGTTCGGCCTGGTTTGGCGTGTGATCACATGTTTTAATCAAGGTTTCAATCACATGATCAAATGTGTTGTATTCATCATTAAAAACAATGATCTCATGCTCAGCAGTAGTCTGAGTTTTGATATCTGTTTTCTCTAGCGTTTTTTCTTTCGTACTCATGGCATCATCACTTTTAACTTAAAATAAGCTCTACAAATTTATGATGAATGTTTAAATTTAGCAGCAACCCATTGGTCTTTTAAATCGTGTTTAACATATTCTAAACCTAAATCTGCGGCTGAATTGATGATTTGATCAAAATCTTTTGCATAAAATCCACTGAAATAAATCTGGCCATCTTTATTTAAATGCTGCACATAATCCGCCATATCATTGAGAAGTATATTTCTATTGATATTGGCAAAAATAATAGCATAACTTTCCTTAATTTTCTCGGCACCACCTAAAAAGCATTCGCCTTGTAGGTTGTTCTTTTCAAGGTTTTCTTCAGTATTGTCAATGCACCAGTCATCAATATCAATAAAATCGACTTTTTTAGCTTTTTTCATCAATGCTAAAATCCCTAAAACACCAGTGCCACAACCCATATCTAAACAGTTAAGATCTTGAAAGTCATCTTCTAGGATGAGCTTTAAAATCATATAAGTTGTCGCATGATGTCCTGTACCAAAAGCCATTTTGGGTGTAATAACAATATCGTAATCGACCTTTTCTGCGGTGTGAAATTCAGCTCTGACCATGCATTGATTCCCAACGCGAATCGGTTCAAAACTTGACTCCCAAACGGCATTCCAGTTTTTTTCTTCTACATCTTCAATTGTATAACTGATATCAAATTCATCTTGTTTTAAAATATAGATATCAGCGAGCATAGCTTCCTGAACATGATCGGCTTGGATATATGCTGACATGCCTTGATCTGTATCTTCAAAGCTCTCAAAGCCTAATTCACCAAGTTCAGCCAACAAGATTTCTCTTGCTGGCTCTAATGGGTTTATTGTAAAGTGGTAACCTTTAAATTTCATCAAAAACTATTTATAATTGCTGTAAAATCTTCTGCTTTTAAAGCCGCACCTCCAATGAGTCCTCCGTCAACATCTGCTTTAGCAAAGATGTCTTTGGCATTTCCTGGCTTGACACTTCCGCCGTATAAAATCGAAATACCATCAGCAATCTCTACTGAATATTTGTCTGCTATAAATTGACGAATGTGGACGTGCATATCTTGTGCTTGTTCTGGTGAAGCTGTTTCTCCTGTGCCAATAGCCCAAACTGGCTCATAAGCAATAACAATATTGCGCATAGCATTGGCTGATAAGTGAAATAAACTTTCTGACAACTGTGATTCCACAATGTCAAAATGCTTTCCATCTTGTCTGCCTTTTAGTTCTTCACCAATACAAAAAATAGGTTTTAGCTCATTTTCTAAAGCCTGATCTACTTTTGTTTTTAAAAGCTGTGCATCTTCATTGAAAATTGCACGCCGCTCGCTGTGGCCCAAGATAACGTATGAAACACCGACGCTTTTCAACATTTCCGCTGAAACTTCTCCCGTAAAAGCTCCCTTATCAGCTTGGTGCATATTTTGTGAACTCAAGCGAATTGAAGTGCCTGACAACAACTCATTTGCCAAAGCTAAATTTGTATAACTCGGTGCGATGATCACTTCAGTTTTCTCGGCTAAATCAGCCTCATTAAGATTCTTGATGAGTGTTGACGCCGCTTGTGCATCAGCATTCATTTTCCAATTACCGGCAATGATATTTTTTCTCATTCTATTCTTTTTTAAAAATTTAAGTCACTTTTGGGTCTAAAATACGATAAATGATATCAACTAAAATATTGATAAAAATAAAAGTAGTTGATATCACCAAAACAGCTCCCATAATTACGGGTAAATCCAGTGTGTTTAACGCATCTACAATCTCTTTTCCTAGGCCATTCCAACCGAAAATATATTCCACAAAAACAGCGCCTGCCAACATTGAAGCAAACCATCCAGAAATGGCAGTCACAACAGGATTTAAAGCATTTTTAAAAACATGTCTTCGCAAAATATAACTCATAGTCAGACCTTTGGCGCGTGCTGTTCGCACATAGTCTTTTGATAGCTCCTCTAAAACCGAGTTTCGCATCAGTTGAATCACAACAGCTAAAGGCCGAATCCCCAAAACAAAAGCGGGGAGCAGCAAGTTTTTAAGAACCAAGTGCTTTTCTTCACCAAAATCATCTAACTCATATAAGTTCCCTGTCATATTTAGATGCGTATACTTTTCAAGGACAAAACCAAAAATCCAAGCAAATAAAATTGCACTAAAAAATGAAGGTAAACTCATTCCAAAAGTACTCACAACCTGGATGCCTTTATCTATCGCTCGATTTTCATTTAAAGCAGAAATCATACCTAATGTCATACCGATTATTAGCGCAATGGTGATTGCACTAACAGCCAAAAGGGCAGTGTTGGGGAGTGTTTCCCTAATGATGGCTGTCACGGGTTTATTTTGTTTTTGAAAGGATTGTCGTAAATAAGGAAACTTCAGAACAATTGTAGCTGATGCCGTGTTGATTAAACCGACATGACGCACAGATTTATCGGCGATATAAGTATAATCATCAGGATTTTTTGAATGAACAGAAAGCATTGATAAATCATTCAGATAATAGAGATATTGTCGGTAAACAGGTTGATCGAAACCGTATTTTTTACGCAACTGATCGACTTGAGTTTCAGTTTGCGTTTGGCCTAGCATCATTTTCGTCGGATCGCCAGGCAATACATTAAAAAGTATAAAAATGGCTGTCACGACACCAAATAATGTAAGACCGGCATAAGCAGCTCTGACAATAAAATTCTTCATCCAGCACTATTTTATTTCATAAACGCATCGGCATTCTGCCAATGTAGTTTCTGTTGAATGACACCTTTTTTAAGGATGACAATTCCAGGGTTTGAGCGAATAATCGTTTTGATTGCCGTTTCATCACATACATAAAAATCGAGTTGGATGCCGTGCTCATCTTCAAGATTTTGAATGGATTTATCACCAGAGGCGCTCACACCAATAATACGATAATCCTGAGCTTTTGCTTTTTCTATGACTTGATTGATCGCTGGCCACGCTTGATTTTCAGAACGACTTAAATTATAAGCCGGAATCATCAAAAGCTTTTCTTCCTGCAATAATTCGGCTGTCATATCAACACCATCTTTGACCAAACTGAAATCGTGAATAGGGGGGATGTAGCCTTCATCAATAACCTCGGTGGTCACATTCACAAAATCACCATCAACTTCAGGATATGCGCCATTGTTTTTGATTGTCTTGAGTTCACCATCAATCTTAAATTGCCACGTAAAAGCTGTGATTGCTTCTGTTCCGCCCTCCGGAACTGACATTTCTTCTTCGATATTAGCGCCAGTTTTATAAGCACGAAAATCGACCAAAGGAAGATTTAATAAAACGTGATAAGCCATAAAAAAACACAAAATCGTCGCCACAAAAACAATCCACTTTAAAGACATTTTTGGGAATAGAGGTTTGATAAACCTTGTATTAAAAAAGAGAATGATAATTAAGAAACTCAAAATCACATCCTTGTAAAACGACTGCCAAGGCGTCAGTGGGATGGCATCGCCAAAACAACCACAATCAGTTACCTTATTGAAGTAGGCCGAATAAAATGTCAAGAAAGTAAAGAAAACCATCATGAGGACGAGCGTCCATTTCGTCAAAGTTTTCGCATAGCCTATGATTAATGCAATACCGAGCAAAACTTCTATAATCACAACAAATAAAGCAATGAGTAGGGCGTAGGGTTCTAAAAAGGGAAGATTGAGAACGTCAGCGCTAAAATATTCTTCTAGCTTAAACCCAAATCCAATCGGATCATTGAGCTTCACTAAACCACTAAATATAAAAACAATCCCAACTAAAAAGCGTGCGATTTGTGTGATTTTATTTTGCATCTTCTTGAGTTTTTAAATGAATAAGCGCAAAAATAGCGTAATTAATCATGTCTTGATAATTAGCATCAATGCCTTCGCTGACAAGTGTTTTTCCGCTGTTATTTTCAATTTGTTTTACACGGTGGAGTTTTTGTAAAATCAAATCTGTGAGAGAACTCACTCGCATATCTCGCCAAGCTTCTCCGTAATCGTGATTTTTATTAAGCATTAATTCCTTGGTGTCCTGCAAGTATTTATCATAAAGTTTTATGGCTTCTTCAAAATCCATATCAGGCTGATTGATAACACCTTTATGATACTGAATTAAAGCCATGATTGAATAGTTGATAATACCGATAAACTCAGCATCTTGCTCCTCAGCAACCTTGGCTATTTTATTAATCTGAAGACTTCGAATGCGTTGCGCCTTGATGAAAATCTGATCCGTTAAAGAGGGTAATCTCAGGATGCGCCAAGCACAGCCATAATCTTTCATCTTTTGAAGGAAAAGTGCCCGTGATCCTTGGGTGATAAAATCGTATTGTGCTGCTGTCTCTAAATCTATAAATTTACTCACGTGTTTTCTTTTTGTATAAAAATTGAATGCGTTTTTCTACTCTTCGTCTTCCAATTTAAATTGGTCTTTTCCTTGTTTTTTCTTTTCCTCATTTAAATATATACGTTCCTCTTGACGAAATTGATCAATGCGATATGATACGCCAAGATTGACACCCCAACGTGTGGGTGTGTTTTTAAAATTCGTAAATCCAGAAACATCAAATTGCAATTGCTTTGTTACTAAATATGCCATTCCACCTCTAAATATTTCATCGCTATAATAATCTCCTATGATGGTTTGAAACTCACCAAAAACAGCATAACGTCCATTGACAGAGTGTGTCAATGTGAAAATACCAGTGTATGAACTGTAATCACTTGTGAATTTATCTGCAAAAAAATTGGAAACCAAAACCCACCGCCGATAGTTGTGCTGTGCAATGATACCAAGTTTTGGTGAATATTGCGGTTCTCCCTCTATTAAGAAAGGATTATCTCCAAAAGAAAAATTCAGCCCAGCAAAGACTGAAACGGCCGGAATCAAATCACTCCATTGTAAAGTGTTATTTTTTTTCCAACTGATGTAATTCGGCTTTTCGTTTTTCTTTAGGCGCTGCAAATAAGGGTCGTAAAGTAAATATTTACCTCCAATTGTATTTGTCCTGAAATTTGAAAAACTAGAATTATCTTCAGAAGCACCACGTGGAAAAGTAACATCAGCAGATTCGTACTTCCCTTCAAGTATCAATTCTAAGCGCTCCATTACAAAGCCATATCTCAATTGATACTCCAATCCCCAAGCCTTTGTTTTGGTATCCAAAAGATTGTGCTTGTCTTGTCCGTAATAAGCGCCAAACTCAGCCTGTATCACGCCATTACCTGGTGTGAAAGCTCCTTGAGAAGCACCTGGACGATTGGTGTTTATTGTTTCCGTATATTGTGCCTGAGCAAATTGTGCAACACTGATTACTAAAGCGAGAATGATTTTTTTGTGCATTCGTGTTTTTTTCAAATATAATTGAAATTATCAATATTTTATAAGTCTCGATTACTTTTTAAATCTTTGAATTGATACATTTGTAGATCGAATTTTTAAGCAACTCTATGGATTTTTTAGAAAACTTATTAATCATACTCCTTGTTTTTTTCGCTTTGCGAATTATTCTCAAGTGGGCAGCGCCTTATATATTTAAATTTTTCATGAAAAAGGTGCAAAGTAAATTTGAGAATCAATTCAATCCCAACCAACAATCGCGTCGCAATCACAAAGATGACCAAGATATCATCAACGAACGTCAATCTTCGCGAAAAACAAATGACAAAAAAGTTGGCGAATACATTGATTACGAAGAAATAGAATAACTCTCCTATGAAAAAAAATTTCCCTCAGTTGGTTAAGCATGCGCTTGTCATCCTAGGATTCATGCTTGTGGCTGTACTTTATTTTAGTCCTGTTTTAAGCAATAAAATAATTTATCAAAGTGACATCGCCCAATATATCGGCATGTCAAAACAACACAAGGACTTTAAAGCCGAAACTGGCGAGGAAAGCTATTGGACGGATGCCGCTTTTGGAGGAATGCCAACTTATCAACTCGGGGCGGATTATCCATATCATTTTGTCAAATCTTTTGATCGTGCGCTGCGTTTTCTTCCACGTCCTGCTGACTATTTGTTTCTTTATTTCATCGGAATTTACATTCTTTTCCTAACTCTTAAAATTGATTACCGTTTAGCTATCGTCGGCGCCTTAGCCTTCGGTTTTTCAACTTACTTAATTATTATACTAGGGGTTGGCCATAATGCAAAAGCACATGCCATCGCTTATTTCCCACTTGTCATTAGTGGAATCTTGCTGCTTTTTCAAAGACGAAAACTTCTGGGCTTTATCGTCTTATTTTTAGGAATGTCACTCGAATTGGTTGCCAATCACTTCCAGATGACCTATTATTTATTTTTACTGGTTCTCGTTATGGGGATCGTTTATCTTGTAGATGCCTATAAAAAGAAAGATCTCAAAAATTATTTTTCTGCCGTTGGGCTCATGATTATCCCTGTGGTTTTGGCTATTGGTGTCAACTCAACAAATATTTTAGCCACGCAAGAATACACCGAATTTAGTACCCGAGGTGATACTGGTTTAACCATAAATCCAGAAGGAAGCCAGAAAGAATCATCAGCACTGAGCTATGCATACATCACAGAATATAGTTATGGTATTTTAGAAACATTCAATCTTTTTATACCCCGATTCATGGGCGGTTCGAGTGCAGAAAAATTAGACTCTTCCTCGGAATCTTATCAAGAACTAATTCAGCTTGGTGCCTCACCACAGGAAGCTTTAGGGTTTCTGGAACATGCACCGACCTATTGGGGCGATCAAACATTTATTGGAGCACCGGCCTATATTGGAGCCAGCCTTATTTTCTTATTTATCTTGGCGCTTTTTATGGTCAATTCAAAAACCAAGAAATGGATTTTAGGGGGTATTATTTTAAGTTTAATTTTATCCTGGGGAGATAATTTTGCTTTTGTAACGCAGTTTTTCATCAATTACGTACCACTTTATGACAAATTTAGAGCGGTCTCATCTATACAAACCATCATCGAATTTGTACTGCCAGTTCTCGGTATCTTAGGTTTAGCACAATTTCTAAGTGCAAAAAGAGACAAAAAGGAGAAAGAAAAAGCTTTGTATTATACAGTAGGCATTTTAGGAGGCTTATCACTTATTTTTATTCTATTTAAAAATGCGCTATTTGACTTTAGTTCTCCTCAAGATTCACAATTGATTCAGCAATTAGGACCAAAGTTTGTCCGTGCTTTAAAAATTGACAGACAAGATATGCTCGTCAATGATACTTTAAGGACATTGACAATTGTACTGGTCGGCGCAGGTATTTTATGGAGGTA
>JAKDUG010000100.1 GCA_030457805.1 Psychroflexus sp. | reverse complement strand
ATAAATGCGTGGCAAAACTATGCCGTATCATATGTGGACTGCATTTCTGCTTGACAGAAACAGCATTAAAATAGCTGCGCACAACCCGATAAATCAAATTTGGATAGGCCTGTTGCCCTTTCTGTGTTTGAATTAAATAAGAAGAAACAGTTTCCGTCTCCTCTTCTTGAAACTTGAGATAAGCACTGATCTTTGAGAGCAATACTTCTGAAACAGGTATCAAACGCTCTTTATTCCGCTTTCCTAAAACCTTTAAACTCTTTTGCGAAAAACCAATGTCCACAGTCTTTAGATTGATGAGCTCCTGCCGACGCATTCCTGTAGCGTACAACAACTCAACAATCAACTGATCGCGTTGGCCTATCAATGTCGACCTATCAAACAACTCAAAAACACCTTTAACCTCTGTTTGACTAAATGCCAATTCTTGCTTTTGCTGAGTTTTAAGTGATTTATGCGTTGCCATTGGGTTTTTCCTAATCGCTTCTATTTTTAAAAGAAAATTAAAAAAGACCTTCAGACTCGTCAATTTCCGGTTGATGGTTCTCTTGTTTAAATCCTTTTCAACCAAATCGACAATCCACGAGCGAATCATTGCGTAGGAACACGCCTCAATAGGAACGTCTTGATAAGTTTCTGATAAAAAATGCTGAAAGGCAGAAAGATCTGTTCGATAGGCCGTTAGCGTATGGGCAGCATAATTTTTCTCATACTGCAAATGCTCTAAAAATTTCGATACATAATCCATTGCTACAAATTTAAACATTTTTTAAAAGCGAAGTCAACAAACAAAAAACCGTTTCTAAAAATCAAATTCCCCACGTTAGGCATCATCGAAATAATGGCTAAAGCTTGACGAATTCTTTTTAGAAACGGCCTCTTCTAATTTATAAATATCTAAAACTAAGTCGCTGGCTTATAGTCTTTTTTATCAATAATCATTTTTGATAAAATTTCTTTCAATATTTCTGAAGTTCCGCCACCAATTGGCCCTAATCGACTATCACGCAATAAGCGAGCAATCGGATAATCTTCAATATAACCGTAACCTCCTAAAAACTGTAAGCAATCATAAATGGTTTCGTCAGCCACTTTTGTCGATTGCAGCTTAGACATCGTTGCTTCCTTAACGACATACTCACCCGCATCCAAACGTTTTGTCGTGGTATAATTAAAGTTCTTACAGATTTCCACTTCAGTCGCACGCTCTACCAAACGGTGTCTTAACGCCTGAAATTGGTTGATTGACTTCCCAAAAGCTTCACGCTCTGACATATATTCTAAAGTGTACTCGAGGGCATATTCAGCACGCGCATGTGCATTGACCCCCATAATAAGACGCTCCAATGAAAAATGCTGCATGATGTACGGAAAGCCCATATCCTTTTCACCCATTAATTGTGACTTCGGAATTTTGACATTGTCAAAAGACAGTTCAGCTGTATCAGAAGCCCTCCACCCTAGTTTATTGAGCTTTGTAGCATGAATACCTGGCGTATCGCTATCCACGATAAACATGCTGATGCCTTTTCCTCCTTTTTCTGGAGAAGTCTTGGCAGCTACAACTAAGTAATCTGCATAAACGCCATTTGTAATAAAGGTTTTGGAACCATTGAGGATATAAAAATCACTTTCCTCTTTTGCAGTTGATCGCATTGCTGCCACATCAGAACCACCAAAAGGCTCTGAAATACAAAGACAACCAATTTTTTCACCAGCGATAGAAGGCGTTAAATATTTCTTTTTAATATCATCCGAGCCTTCTTTATTGACGTGTGTCATTGCCAAATAAGCATGCGCCCAAATTGCAGCAGCAAATCCACCTGAATTGATACGCTGTAACTCCTCAAGCAAAATGATTGTATAAAACAAATCGAGATCTAATCCGCCGTATTCTTCTGGATAAGCCAAGCCAAAGTAGCCCATTTCTCCAAATTTTTCCCAGATAAAACGCTCTATCGTTCCTTCGTTTTCCCACTTATCAATATGCGGAACAACTTCTTTTTTCAGGAAGCTTCTTAAACTCTCTCTGAACAATTCATGCTCTTCGGTGAAATATAGTTTATTCATTCTTTATAATTTTAAATATAATTTTAATTGAGGAATCTGATAAGCCTTAAAAGCCTCTATTTTAGACAGTTCTTCAAAGCTCTCAATGCCTCCTCTTAATTTGATAAAAGTATTAATTTCTCGTGCTAATTCATAATCAAAATACGGAACTTCTGTCAATTCAATCACACTTGCCGTATTGATATTTAATCGCGCATCAGTTTCCCCGGATTTCACTGTCATTTGTGCCAGCAGTTTGGCTTCAACTTCTGCCGGTAAGCCATAAATATCCTTCAATTGGATATCGCCTCTAAATCCGCCTATTTTTGAACGATAGCGCAAAATACGCCTTGACAAGGTTTCTCCGACACCGGAAATCTGAACCAAATCGGTTTGCTGAACTGTGTTCAAGTCTTTTTTAGCTTGCTGGCTCAAAGATACAACTTTTGTATTCCTGCTTTGTTTTTCTTCGCGCTGCTTCACCACCCAATCTGGAAACTTAAAATAGCTTGCATACTTTTTGATCCAAGCATCTGAGACTTCTGTTACTTTCTGAAAACGCTCAGTAGAGTTAATCCATTGATCCGTATCCCGATAAGCTTGTAAACGCTCATATTCATCTGGCGTCATTTCCAATCGGTACGACTTTTCGTCGGTGATGAAATTAGGATTAAATGGATAAATACGCTGCACATACGGCTTGTTTTGTTCTTTTTTTAACGAATCAACAAGAAAATTCATCCGTTTCTGAGAAGATTGATCGATTTCAAAAAAGTCATCTGCAGGAAGCTTTTGATTTTGAAAGTAAAGTCCTCCACATATCAACAGCAAAATAACAATAAAAATCAAAACCCCATTTCGATCAGTTTTAGACATCACAAAATGGGAGTTCAATTTCATCTTAAATTTTATTTATGCAGCCTTTTTAAATAACTTTCCTGCTTTCAATTCTGAAACATACACGCGTAAATCCTTGCGCACTTCTCCTGATAAAATATAGAGCCCTATAATATTTGGAAATGACATGGCGAGAATCATCATATCTGAAAAATCCAAAACAGCTCCTAAACTGGCTGATGATCCAACCACGATAAAGACAAGGAATAACATTTTATAAACCAACTCTGTTTTTTTACCACGTCCAAAAATGTATGACCACGCTCTCATTCCGTAATACGACCAAGAGATCATCGTTGAAAAGGCAAATAAGAAAACAGCAACAGCCAAGACATAAGGGAACCAAGAAATCACACTTTCAAAAGCATCGGTGGTCAACTGAACACCTGAAACACCTTCAACTTCGTGCATTCCTGTAAAAATAAGAACCAAAGCAGTCAAGGTACAAACAACAACGGTATCGATAAATGGCTCTAATAAAGCCACAAAACCTTCTGATGGCGGATGATGTGTTTTTGCGGCCGAGTGGGCAATCGCAGCGGAACCAACCCCTGCTTCGTTTGAAAAAGCAGCACGCTGAAAGCCGACGATCAAGACACCTATAAATCCACCTTTTAAAGCGCCTGGTGAAAATGCACCATTGTAAATCGCAGAAAAAGCAGGCCCTATATTTTCAATATTAATAAAGATGACGATTAAAGCGCCAATGATATAAACCAAAGCCATGACAGGCACGACTTTCCCTGTCACATTCGCAATACTATTAATCCCGCCAATAATAACAACACCGACAAGAATGGCTAAAAAGACACCAAATGCAAAACCATGTCCATCTAAAAATGGAATCTGGTTTGATAGTATGGCGTAAGATTGATTAGACTGGAACATATTTCCACCTCCAAAAGAAGCGCCAATAGCAAGCACAGCGAAAAGTGCGGCTAAAAATTTTCCGAGCTTGGTCATATTTCGTTTCTCTAAACCGTAGCGCAAGTAATTCATCGGGCCTCCAAAAATCCGCCCTTCTTTACCAATGAAGCGATATTTAACGCCTAAAGTACATTCGACAAACTTAGTGGACATCCCGAGCAAACCAGCAACGACCATCCAAAATGTAGCTCCTGCACCACCAAGAGAAACAGCGACGGCAACACCAGCAATATTCCCTAAGCCAACCGTTGCAGAAACAGCAGTTGATAAAGCCTGAAAGTGTGTAATTCGCCCTGGTGCATCAGGATCGTCATATTTCCCTTTAGCAAGATCCAAGGCATGTCTAAATCCGCGAAGATTAATAAAGCCCATTTTTAATGTAAAAAATATAGCTCCTAAAACCAACCATACTACAATAAAAGGAATGTCTTTTGTCTTTTTAGTTCCGTTGGCATTGAGAATAGCAATGGGTTCATCGTATTCGATTTCCGCATATTTATGTGCATTTTGCAGAATCACATCTGATTTTTTTTCAGGATTGTAAATAATTTCTCCTTCTTCAACCAAATGCCGTAATTTCCCTGATACAGTTGCTTTCACTTCCGTATCATCGAGCTTCCCTCTAGAGACAACTGCCACCAAATCCCCTTCATTCACGTGCTCTCCTTTTTCAACAAGCCACTTCTCTAATCTAAATTTATTTTTTGTTCCTGCTTCCCACCCAGGCGCAAAAAGTGTTTTTGAGTCGGCATACATCACCGGATCATAAATCCCAAGAGCGGCAAATGGATCCCAAAACAAAACGGAACCTAAAGCATCAACTGTTGGCTTCAGTGTTCCGTTCATTTTCTCTGTGATTGACTCCGCTTTAATTTCATAGGTCGCGTTTTGCGTTAATCCATTGGCATCCGTCACAAGAATTGTGTACTCCATACCTTCAACAAGACTCGTCGATATGGATGATGATAAAGGCGTATCTGGGTTAGACCATTTATATTCGTAGGGCGCCTGACCTCCAGTGACGTGTAATTCAATCTGTCCGTCATTAATAGTTTTGGAAGGATTAATTAAATCAGCTTCAATCTTTAATTCCTGTGAATAACTGGTCAAACTTATCAATGTGATAAGAGCCACTAAGAAGTGCTTATAGGTCATTTTTATGTTAATTTTTTCGTGAAAGACATCGCAATATATAAAATTGTTTAATCGCATCTAAGAAAAAAACAACTTAATCAACCATAATTGAAATTGGTTTCCTTTACAGGTCAAAAACCGAACTGCGCTTGATCCAGATCAAGTCTTTTAGTTTAAGCCAAAAAGCCAAAATCAAGTAACCGACAAAGCCGGCTCCAAAAGTTGCAAACGAGCTATATATAAAAAACAAGCGCACCCATTTGGCTTTGATCCCTATCCGATCAGCCAAGCGACTGCTCACATAAAAGCCATGCCGTTCTAAAAAGAACCGGAGTTTTTTAATCTGTCTGTTCATCCGCGCACTAATTTTAAACCAAAATTACAACTTAAACAGCGATTCTGATCACAATAGTTTTTCTTTAAATGAATCAAGGCTTGACTTTGTACTGCTGATTTCATTTTGTGATGTCTTAATTTTTCAAAAGTTGTGACGATTGAATTGCGCTCAGGTTTAATGGCGCTGATCAAAGGAAAAATCTGCTTCTCAAAATCCAATTGCCCGAAGTGTTGATGATAAGCAAACTTTAAAGGGACAATTGTATTGATGACCATTAAGTCCACAAAAGAACGGCTGAGTTTTTTCGAGGATTTCTTGGATTCTTTTTGAAAAGTATAATGTGTTTTCCAAAAATCAGACAACTCAATTTTGAAAAAATCACGTGCTTCTTGCTGAGAATTCACCTGCAGCATCCTTTCACATAAATGGTTTTTTTTCGCTAATAAAGCAGCCAATTGCGCCAATCTCAGACTCGGAAAATTAGAGGGCCGCAATCTGAAAAACTCCAATTTCTCTTGGCGTGGTGTCAGTTGATACTTTTCTTTTAAAAATACGTAATCCTGCTGGTATCGTTTTACATCTGGATGCTCAACCTGATTGGGAATTAAACCTGATTGCCCAAAGAGCAGAGCTTCAATTTGATGCGGCTGTGCCTGGAGTTTCTGTATAATTTTGTAATTGATGCTTTCTGCAATTTTCAAAAACTGTTCCCCATTTGTGTTCAGTCCAAAGTTTCTAGCCAAGTATTGAAAGCAAACTGCATCCCAATGGTTTTTTGAAGCTGCTAGCAATTGCTGAATCACCTGAGATTTCACCTCTAAACGTTCGATGTACAGGCGTTCTAGCCAATTCTCAAAGGTGAAATCTGAAAAGCTATGAAAGTCATTTGCACAATTGATCCACCGTTGACCTGAATGAGACAAGAGCGCTTGATAATTTTCAAGTGCTTTTGACTGCACGCAATCAGAAATAATTAAAGTAGGAATCGGATTTTGGTTGGCGTCAAAAACCTCGACATCATCATACCACACAGCATGCAGAATCACATTATCATAATTGGTATCGCGTTCGTGATGATGTGCATACCAATCTGACGATTGTCGATGAATTTCCACTTGACCGGCCCATTTTTGATCGCCAATTTTTAAAATCGCTTCTTTAAAATCGGGACCAGAACCACTTTTATTATGCTGTCCTTTTTGAATCACATGTAGCGCCTCACCTTTTGTCGTTTTGAGGTGAAGTGTATCAAACTTTTGATACTGCCAGACGTAATGCAAAAAATCTTCATTCATTTTTTAAATTGGAAAAATCAGTGACAAAGTTGGGCAGAAATTCAGCAACCCACTTTTGATATTGCAACGCACTGGGATGCAAATCATCTTCAGCCAACATGCCTTTTTGCATATTGAGCTGATGCGAAAGTGCTGTGATATCATAAAAAGGAATGTCATGAATCCCACATAAGTGTTTTGCGTAAGTATTGTAATCATCAATCGCTTGACGAATGTTTTTTTTATCGGATTTTAGAGCAAAAAAACTTGTGCTATAATCTGGAATTGAAACGACGAAAACTGATTTCATGTCATTTTTAGCAAAGTAAATCGCTTTTTCTAAAAGCTCGTGAAATTCTTTTTTGTAGGTCTCAAGCGGTTTTGACTGATATTGATTATTGACACCTATTAATAAAGAGACAAGATCATAAGAATTTTGCTGCAAGCCTTTGTCCTCAATAGCAGTGATCAATTCATCCGTGCGCCAACCCGTTTTGGCAATGATTGTCGGCGCACTAAAATCTAAATTGTAAGTTTGAGCATCCCGAATTAAAAGATAAGGCCAAGCCTCCTCAACTGGAAGTGATTCGCCAATTGTATACGAATCGCCGAGGGCTAAATAATTATGTTCTGTTTGTGCCATAACAAATTGTGTGATTAAACATAAAATTAATGCGATTTCAAACTGCATTCTGTCGTTTTTCACTAGCTAAGTTACGAAAAAAAATAAAAATTATCACTTAAGAAATATTGATTGTCTGGAAACAGTGGATATTATGCTAAAAACATGACTCAAAGACTGTTCTCGGATATTCGCTAACATTAATTTCTTAGAAAGTTCTTTTCATTTTTTTTGCTCACCAAAAGAAAATGAAAACGAAAACAATCTTGTCCCGAGGCTTCGGGATCTGGACAGAATGACAGATCAAATTTAGCTTCAAACTCAATTTCGACTTCAATT
>JAKDUG010000099.1 GCA_030457805.1 Psychroflexus sp. | reverse complement strand
GGTAAAACATTGTTGACCGTAATACCGTATTGGCCTAATTCGTTTGCTAGTGATTTACTCCAACTGGCGACAGCGCCACGAATCGTGTTACTCACACCAAGTCCGTCGATAGGTTGTTTGACAGAAGTTGAAATGATATTGATAATTCTGCCATAACCAGATTTTTTCATCTCAGGGACAACAGCCTGGGCAAGGATTTGATTACAGATCACATGCATTTGAAAGGCGTTCTCAAACTCTTGTGTATTTGCTTCATAAATGGCACCACCTTTTGGGCCACCCGTATTGTTGAGTAAAATATGATATGTTTTTCCTGCAACTTTCGCATTCACTTTCTCTTTGAGTTGCTGAGGTTTCGTAAAGTCAGCAACAATGTAATCGTGTTTTTGATTGTTTTCCTGAGAGAGTGAACGCATTGTGTCTTTGAGCTTATTTTCATCACGGGCAACAAGCGTAATACTTGCACCGAGTTCAGCCATAATATGTGCGGTAGCTTTTCCTATTCCAGCAGTACTGCCACATAAAAGTGCGTTTTTATTTTTAAGAGAAATATTCATGGTTGTTTATTCAAATGTTATACAAATATTTTTTTGTTCTGTAAAGAATTCCAAGGCTTCAAAACCACCTTCACGACCGAGCCCGCTTTGTTTGATTCCTCCGAAAGGTGTTCTTAAATCGCGGTTGAGCCATGTGTTGACCCAAACAATGCCAGCTTCAATTTTTTGAGAAAAGCGCATGCTTCTGTTTAGGTTGTTTGTCCAAATGGTGGCAGAAAGTCCGTAGGTTGTTTCGTTGGCTAGATTGAGAGCTTCTTCATCAGAGGAGAACTTCATAAGACTCACCACAGGACCAAAAATTTCTTCCTGATTGATGCGGCAGTTATTGTTATCAACTTCCAAGATTGTCGGTTCAAAATAATAACCCTCCTTATGATCTTTAAGTTGAATTTGTTTACCGCCAGTTAAAACTTTCACACCTTCTTCTTGAGCAATTTTGATGTAGGCAGCAACTTTCTCAAGATGTTCTTTTGAGACAAGTGCACCAAACTCTGTTGATGCTTCTAGTGGATAGCCTATTTTAAGTGCTTTTGTTTTTGCGATAAAGTCAGTTTTAAACTGCTCATAAATGCTGTCTTCAACATAAATCCGACTGCCACATAAACAAATTTGTCCTTGATTGGCAAATGAAGATTTTACTGTAGTTGATAGCATCTTTTCGTAATTGCAATCAGCAAAGATGAGGTTTGGATTTTTGCCACCGAGCTCAAGCGACATTTTTTTAAAAAGTGGCGCAGCAGTTTTGGCGATATGTTGTCCAGTTGCTGTGCCGCCTGTAAAACTGATCGCTTTGATTTGCGGATGGGCCACAATGGCTTGCCCCGCTGTTTGCCCACGGCCGTGAACGATATTGAGAACACCTTGGGGTAAATCTGCTTTCACACAAATCTCTGCCAGTTTGAAAGCTGTCATTGGTGTGATTTCACTTGGTTTTGCCACTACAGTGTTACCAGCCGCTATGGCTGGTGCAATTTTCCATGTGAATAAATACAAAGGTAAATTCCAAGGAGAAATGCATCCGACCACGCCAATGGCCTGATTTAATGTCATATTGTGAGTCTTGAGTCCTTGACTTTCAAAGGCTTTGCCACTAAATTGTGTGATGGCCTTAGCGTAAAAACGAAAATTGGCAGCAGCACGTGGGATGTCCACTGCCTTTGCCAAACTCACAGGTTTGCCGTTATCAATAGATTCAGCTTTTGCTAATGTTTCAAAATTCTCATCGATGAGATCAGCGATTTTGAGTAAGATTTTACTGCGCTTTTCAATTGGTGTTTCTGACCATGCGGGGAAAGCTTTGTCAGCAGCTTGATAGGCAAGCTCAACATCTTTGTGATTTGCATCAGCTATTTTGCTGTATATTTTGCCTTCTGCAGGATTGTAATTGTCAATCCATTGATTTGATTGTGAGGCTTTAAACTCACCACCAATAAAATGTAAAATCTCTTGCATTCGTTTTATTTTAAAGGTTTATAGGCCATCGCTTTGATTTCAATGACCAATTGTGGATGTGGCAATTGATGAACGGCAACGGTTGTTCGTGTTGGCCCATTTTCAGGATTAAAATAATCAGCATAGACTTGATTGTAACCTGCAAAATCATTCATATTGACCAGGAATGTTGTAATGTCAACAACATCGTCTAAACTTGCGTTTTCTTCAGCGAGATAGTCCTTGATGTTTTCAATAACAATTTTTGTCTGTTCTTTAATATCGATGGTCAGGCTTCCCATTTCATCAACTTTATGAACACCACCGATACTGTTATCTGGTAAACGCGAACTCGTTCCTGAAATGAATATAAAATCTCCAACACGCTTAATATGCGGGTAGGCACCACGAGGTTTTGCTTTTCCATCAACTAATTTGTTTCCCATAATAATTTAATTTTCAAGTAAAAAATCTCCTTCTAAGAGTTGTTTTGTTGTTTTATGAATAAGTTTTAATTGCTCTTCCAAACTTTGGTTGTCCTTGAGTTTATCGTGTTTTAATAAGCTCAAAATAGCTTTGTCTTGTGCGCGTCCCTTTTCCATGGCTTCTTTGTAAGGAATATTGTCTTTAAAGGTGACCAAGGAATATTTTGATGCATAGGCTTTAGGGAATTCTTTTTCTAAAGCCAATTCGATTTGTCGTTTTTTGAGAAATAAGGCTTGCGCCGTATGTGATTTCATCTCATAAAAATTATCAAGTGCTAAATCCGCAATCGCATCTGCATCGGGTTTACGCGTCTTTGAAAAATCGATAAAGGTTTTCTTTAAGTCAAAATCATGCCTTGTTAGCCAATAATCAAATTCTACGACATCTTCAAAAGAGGCATTCATACCTTGCCCGTAAAATGGAACAATTGCATGCGCGGCATCGCCCATGAGCATCGTTTTGTTGTAATACCATGGTGCGCATTTAACAGTACCAAGTGGAGAGGTTGGATTTTCGAAAAACTCCGCTTTTAAATTTGGTAAAATAGCGTAGGCATCTGCAAATTCTTTCTTGAAATACTCTTCAACAATTTCGGGTGTTGTGAGATTATTGAAATTGTACTGGCCACCCTCATATGCTAAAAATAAAGTGACAGTAAAGCTTTGATCAGGATTCGGGAGTCCGATCAGCATATTTTCACCACGTGGCCATATATGTAGAGCATTTTTTGCAATGGCATATTCTCCTTCTTCAGTTGGAGGGAAGTGCAATTCTTTATAACCATGGGTTAGAAATTCTTGCGAGTGACTAAAGAGAAAGTCTTTTTGGCTTTGCATACTTTGTCTGACTGCTGAGCCTCCGCCATCAGTTCCAAAGATATAATCGGCGGTGAGATTAATTTTTTTCTGATTTTTTTCATCAAAAAAGTCAGCTGTGGATTCATCTAAATCAAGATGTTGACAAGTGTGATTAAATATCAAATTGACATTGTCAAATTTTTCAACCTCATCTAGCAAAAGTGCATTGAGCTCTGTCCTTGAGATAGAGTTGATGTATTCATCTTCACGACCACTGTATTCAGATAAAAAGGTTTTTCCCTCAAGATCATGGAGCATACGGCCGTGCATAGGGATGAAAAGTTTGGCTACTTTTTCTTGAAGCCCAGCCATTTTAAAAGCTTTGTAGGCGCGATCAGAAAATGCCAAGTTAATAGATCTACCCGCAGAGATTTCTGCTTTCCTCAAGTCTGGTCTTTTTTCAACCAAAGTGATTTTATAGCCATGTTGTGCAAGTCGAAAAGCAAGTAGAGAGCCGCAAAGTCCAGCTCCAATAATGAGAAGATGTTCTTTATTATGCATGTAGAAGAGATTTTAAAATTTGTATAAACTGATAAACATCTGTGTAAGAGTTGTACAGTGGCGTCGGTGCAATCCTGATGACATCGGGTTCACGCCAATCAGCGACAACGCCAGCATCAGTGAGTTTGTCGAAAAGTGATTTGTCAGCATCTTTAATTTGAAAAGACAACTGACAACCGCGTTCTTTTGGATTTTTTGGTGTTATGATTGTGATTTTATCATCTTTAAGCTCATTGACCAAAAACTCTAAGAAACCAGTCAGGTGCTCTGATTTTTCACGAAGTTTGTCAAAGCCTGCCCGATCAAAAATATCAAGAGAGGCACGAATCGCAGCCATTGATAAGATCGGTGGATTGCTCAATTGCCAGCCTTCGGCTCCTGGAATCGGTGAAAAATCTTGGCGCATATTAAAACGCGTAGCTTTGTCGTGTCCCCACCATCCTGCAAACCGGTTGAGTTCAGGGGAGTTTGCATGGCGTTCATGCACAAAGCAACCGCCTAAACTGCCAGGGCCAGAATTAAGATATTTATAGGTACACCACACAGCAAAATCGGCACCGCTGTCGTGCAGGTTGGGTTGAATATTTCCAGCGCCATGTGCCAAATCAAAACCTACCTTAGTATTGTGTTGATGACCGAGCTTTGTTATTTTTTGAAGATCAAAAGATTGACCAGTATAGTAATTTGTGCTTCCGATCATGATCAGTGCAACTTCATCTTGATGCGTCTTGAGAAGCTGTACAAGATCTTCATAACGACAAAGATTTTCGCCATCTCGCGGTTCCCAAAGAATAAGCGAATCTGCAGGGTCAAAACCCTGATGTTTGATTTGTGATTCAACGGCGTATTTATCAGATGGAAATGCATCACTTTCAATGATGATTTTATGACGTTTTTGAGTCGGCTGATAGAAAGAAACCATCATTAAATGTAAATTTGTTGTCAGCGTATTCATCACGACAACTTCTTGAGGTTTTGCACCGACAATCTTCGCCATTGCAGTTGTCAGAAACTCGTGATATGGTTTCCAAGCGTGTTCAGCATCTGTGTGGCCATCAACACCGAGCTGTGCCCAATCATCTAGTTCCTTTTGTATATATTTTTGAGTTTGTGTGGCTTGCAGCCCAAGTGAGTTTCCGCAAAGGTAAATCTTGTCTTCACCATTCTCTTTTTGGGGAATATGGAATTCATTTCGGAATTGTTTTAAGGCGTCATTATGATCCAGTTTTTCAGCGAATTCAAGCGAATTTTGGTATGTCATTAGTTTATTTTTAAGTCAGTGAAATAGAGTTTAAAACTGGCATCTTTGTTTTGATGCATTTGTGCGATTTTTATACCTTTTTGTGTGGTGTAATCTTCCCAAGTCGTTTCAGTTGCTGGTTCTTTTTGCCCGCCAGGATAATATCCCCATTCCTGAATTTGATGCATGCTATCGACATAGATTATATACATATCACCAGGGGTGTAGCCATCAGCCTTGTTGTACTGAACTCTTACTTGTGTCATTTTTTTGCCACTGATTGGTGCTTCAATATTTTTCTTCGTCTCATGTGTAAAGCCATCATCCCATACCAGTTGAAAAGGGAAAAGTAACCAGTATTTATCATTGACAAACTTTTGATGTGTCTCGGCTAAAGAATCGGTAATGTCATCGAGATTAAATTTTGTTTTTTCACCATCAATAGCAAGCTGAACATCTCCAGTTTGAGGTGACCATGTCCAAGCGCGTTTAAAGTGCTTTCCTTCGCGATCGATATTAAAAGTAAACTCCAAGTTTTTAATGTCTTGCCACTGTTCAAGTCCATGTGCCTTGGCTATTGCTAGAAGCAATTCATCTTTTTGATTTTCGTTTTGTGAAACGGTTTCAACCTGTTGCTCTTCTGTTTTTTTATCTTGATTTTTCTGACATGCAAAAAAAAGAAAAGATGCCAGTAAAAGACTTAAGTATTTCATTATAAATAGAATTTTCGTAAATATAAATGAAGTCTGACAGCTTTACAAAGTTAATTTTAAAATCATCTTAATGGAGTTGTTAAAGCTGTGAGATATAATATGGACTTATATGCTGATTCCTGAAGTACATGTTATCATGTATTTCAATCCGTTTACACATTTGTTTGGGCTGCTTGTACAATTCCTCTTGATAAAGCCATTGATTTTCAGATCTTTGGTGTGAGAATAAAAAGGTTCCCTAACCAATTTTCTCGAGTTTTTTTCATTTGTTTTTAGGTGCAACAGCGCTTTTATGAGGTGTTCTCAAAAGGAAGATGAAAGTTGCTTTTCACTAAAGAGTGTTTGGCTATCTACAGAGTCTGAAATCCATTTGTCTGATACTGGTGCTGTTGTTTTTTAAAATACTAGAGGGAACTTGAAAAACTTAGTTCAGAGCAATTATTAAACTTTTTAAAAATATAAATTATGAAAAATATAAACATTATCCTATCAACTTTTATCCTTGCCTTTTTTACTTTATCATGTAGTAGTGATGACGATTCAGGTCTTCCTGATCCAGGAGGTGATGATGGGTTTGGCAGTTTTGAGTATGATATCGAGGGTGTAGGTTCCTACACAAGTACGCCAGCCGATGGGGCTTTCGCAGTATATTCTACAGATCCTGAAGAGACTGAAATTGACGAAGTGACAGGTGTTTATATTATTAGTACAAGTGGAGGAGATGCTGATCATGTTATGAATATTACACTTTACGAAATAAATGGTGATTTAGTGACAACTATTGATAATGAAGCTGATAATAGTTCAGGAGCATATATCTCTCATTCAGATAATAAATTATACTTTTCCGTTAGCGGTCAAATTGAAGTTCTCCACGCCTCTCACGGGCCGCTGAACGGAAATAATTTTGCAACTGCAAAGGTTCAACTCAATATTAATGGACAATTTATGTCATTTGATGATGAATTACTTAGAGATGTGAGTGGTTCGGTAAGTGCTGATAGGCCCCCACTTTATTATCCAGGCTTATAAAAATATTTAAAATTTAATGTGTAGTGAGGTTTGAGCTGTTCAAAATAGAGTTGGACAGCTTTTTTTATGAACCATCTCATCACTTTAAGACTCTTTAAATGAAACTTACATAAAATAACAAAGATTTTGTTTTCTATCATCTTATATTAAAATATATTTGTAGTAAATTAATTTTGAATCGTATGAAATTTATAGTTTCGAGTAGCCATATGCTTAAAAAGCTACAACTTCTTGGTGGCGTCCTCAATAATAACAATACTTTGCCAATTTTGGATAATTTTTTATTCGAAATTAAAAGCGGAGAATTAAGTATGACAGCTTCTGATTTAGAAACAACGATTACATCTACATTAGAAATCGAATCTACTGATGAAGGCAGTATTGCTGTCCCTGCAAAACTAATTTTAGATACGCTCAAAACCTTCCCAGAGCAACCGTTGACTTTTGTGGTGAATGAAAACAACACATTGGAGATTAG
Source organism: Psychroflexus sp. (assembly GCA_030457805.1). Taxonomy (GTDB): domain Bacteria; phylum Bacteroidota; class Bacteroidia; order Flavobacteriales; family Flavobacteriaceae; genus Psychroflexus. The sequence goes on along the minus strand of JAKDUG010000099.1, from coordinate 294 downwards.
TTCTGATCAAGGAAAGTATGAAATTGCTTATGCAGATGCTGAAGATTATCCCAATGAAGTTGAGGTTGATGAAGTAATGACAACAGACATCCAAGGTGATATTTTGGCAACAGCGATTCACAAAACACTTTTTGCAACAGGGAATGATGATTTACGGCCAGTGATGAATGGTGTTTTTTTTCAAATGGATGAAAAAGGGACCACTTTTGTCGGAACGGATGCACATAAACTTGTGAAGTATCAGCGTGCCGATAAAACCGTTGATCAAGCAGCTGAGTTCATCATGCCTAAAAA
>JAKDUG010000098.1 GCA_030457805.1 Psychroflexus sp. | reverse complement strand
TCCTATTTATTTGATCATTTTTTATAAAAAATACAAGTGGTCAAATTGGAAAGAAAAACTTATAGGTTAAAATGCCTCAATTGATTTAGAAATTTTAGGTAAATTCGTTTAACCAAGCCTATTAAAATCCAATTTTATGAAAGAATCACCTTATAAAGTTCATCCTAATTTTAAGTTGAACGGGACACATTTTTCTGCCAAAGAGCTCTATTCTGTCGCTTATAGTTTTATCAAAGAAGGCAGTGATTTTGAAGAGCAAGTCGGTAATTTTTTACTCGACTGGATCAATAATGATTACAACACGATTAAGCTGAGAACTTCGGGTTCAACAGGAACGCCAAAAGTGTATTACATCGAAAAAGAAAAAATGATTGCCAGTGCCTTGGCAACTGGTAGTTTTTTTAAATTACCTCATAAAACAAAGGCTTTGATGTGCATGCCTGCGAACTATATCGCTGGCCGTATGATGCTCGTTCGCGCACTTGTTTTAGGCTGGGATTTAGAAATTATCGAACCGACTACACGACCGTTGGAGGCAACTTTCAAGACCTATGATTTCTGTGCAATGACGCCTTTACAACTCAGTTATTCTTTGAAGCATCTTCATGTTGTGAACAAAATCATCGTTGGTGGCGGAGCTGTTTCCGAAAGCTTAGTGCAACGTATTCAAGGTTTACCAACCAAAATTTATGAAGTCTACGGCATGACAGAAACGATTTCTCATATCGCCGCACGTCGATTAAATCCAAAATCAGGTTTAGTTAAAAGGGACTCTGGAGATTTTCTTAAACCTTTTAAAGCCATGTCAAAAGTTAGTTTTGATACGGATGAACGCGGATGTCTTAAAATTACAGCTAACCGGATTTTAGATGAAACCTTAGTGACCAATGATCTTGTTGAAATGATCAGTCCTGCAGAGTTTTATTGGAGAGGTAGAATCGATAATGTTGTTAATTCTGGCGGTGTCAAGATCTTTCCTGAAACTGTTGAGCGCAAACTTGAAAATTTAATCACAGCGCCTTTTTTTGTGGCAGGTCTATCAGATGAAAAGCTTGGCGAGCGTGTTATTTTAATCGTGGAGGAATCTTTCTCTGACACTTATTTAAGCGATTTAAAAGCTGCCGTTGCATCTTGCGAATTACTTGATCAATATGAGGTTCCTAAAGAAATTTTCTTAATTGATAAATTTACTTATACACCAACAGGTAAAATAAATCGAAAGGGCACACTGATTGAACTTACTGCGAGACCTGCTTAGTTTTGATGTAAAAAGAAGTGGTATCAAATTCTAAATCTTTTAGATGATTGACCTTAAAACCTGTGTGTTTCCATTTTTTTGAAGAAACGGAGACACGCTGGTTTTTTGCGTTTAATTGAAAAGCGATTGGTATTTGAAAGTTGTCAATAGGGGATGACCAACGCAGCATTAATTCTTTTTTGTCATTTAAGCGGTATTCCAAAACTGGAATCTCGGCTTGCGTGACATAATGTTCAAATACAGAAGTCAAGTCTTTTTTTAGTCTCTTATTGAAAAAAGAAACAACTTGCTTCATATCAATGGTTTGGTATTGAAAATGCAGGTGGAAATCTTTTAATGCTTGCCACCACAAATCATCATCATTGACTATTGAACGAATGCTGTGAAGCATATTTGCACCTTTGTAATACATATCACTTGAGCCTTCATTGTGCACGCCATAAACACCCTGAATCGGGGCATCATTTACAATTAGCTGACGAATGCCCAATAGGTATTTAACAGCGTCATCGTGACCAAAAAGGCATTCGATATAAACGCTTTCTGCATAAGTTGTGAAACTTTCATGAATCCACATATCAGCGATGTCTGAAGCTGAAACACTGTTGCCAAACCATTCATGTGCCGATTCGTGTATAATAATAAAATCCCACTTTAATCCAACACCCGTTTTAGACAAATCACGACCTAAATATCCATTCTCATAGTTATTCCCGTAGGCAACAGCGCTTTGATGCTCCATTCCTAAATAAGGTGTTTCGACAAGTTTATAGCCATCTTCTTTAAAGGCATAAGGACCGAATTTTTCGTCATAACAAGCTAGCATTGGTTTGACTTGTTTGAATTGTTTTTTGGCCTTTTCTAAATTGTAAGACAAGACGTAATAGTCTAAATCTAAATCTCTAAATTTATCTGAGAAATGGACATAATCTGCAATATTTAGAGTGATATTATAACTGTTAATTGGGTTTTTGACTTCCCAAGTGTAAGCTTTATAGCCATCTTCAAGGATTTCAGTTTGAGTCAACCGACCGTTTGAAACGCCGACTAAATCTTTTGGGTTGATGACTTTGACTGAAACCGCGTCGGGTTCATCAGCTGGGTGATCTTTATTAGGAAACCATAAGCTTGCACCGATTCCTTGTACTGCAACAGCGATAAAGTCCTTTCCATTGTCATCCTTTTCAAAAACAAAACCACCATCCCAAGGCGGAGTTTTAGCGACAATCGGATGTCCTGAAAAATAAAGTTGCATACTGTGAATTTTCTCAGAGGCTTTTATTTCTTTTTCAAACTCTATAAAAATGGCATTGTGATTCCTTTTAAAATTCAAGTGTTGAGATTGATAAACAACCGAATCTAAAGCCATATTCTCAAATAGATCAACTTGAATGCGACTCGTCTTTTTTTCGACAATAAAATCCATAGTATTTAAACCAAAAATATATTTTTCTTCAGGTTCTATCCGGACTTCAAGCGCATACTTCTTGACATCATAGCTTGTGCGTTCATGCCTTAAACCACCTCTGAGAGAATCGGCTTCAGTGTAATTATCTTTTTTTTCTGTTAAAATTTGCGCATGAACGGGGAAACTTAGGAGCAGAATCGAGATGATGCAGTATATTCGGAACATAAATTTAAGCTTATGAGAGTTTTTACGAAAATAACATTTATTTTTTTTGCATTCATGCTTTTAGCTTGTGGAAAAGAATCACGAATGATTAAAGGCGCAGTTACTGACCAAAGTCAACAGCCACTGCAAGACGTCTTGGTGCAAGTCGTTGGTACTGATTTGTATGCAAAAACCAAAGCAGATGGAACTTTTTTTATCAACACAAAAAAAAGAGGCAATGAGCTTTTATTTAATTTGAAAGGATATAAACTATACTTTCATAAATTAAATAAAGACACATCACCTCTTGATATCAAACTGCAGAAGAAATAATTTCTACAAGAACGAGTAACCGAGTGCTAGTGAAAAATATTTGTTTTTTGAATTCACATCACCAATATCTTGAATTTCAGAAATGGTTTTGGTTAGACCAAAATTATAACGTGCATCAACTCGAAATGAACCTAAGTGGAGCCCAACACCTGCCACCAAACTAAAATCAGCATCTTTAGCCTTACCAGATGGTAAGTTGTCATTTGTTAAAAAACCAAATTGAGGCCCGACTTGAAAATTGAAAAGTCTTAGGAAATGAATTTTGGCCAATACTGGCACTTGTACATAGCTCAACTTGATATCACCAAATCCAGCTTCAGCGCCTTGCTCAGAATACAATAATTCGGCTTGTACCGAAAACATGTTAAAGCGGACTGCGGCGAAAGCACCAGCTGTCACGCCTGTTTTATTACTCAGGCTACTGGCATCGGAAAGGCTAGAAAAGTTTGCACCTGCCTTGATTCCAAGATCGATTGATTGCGCCTTACTTATTTGTGGCGCTAAAGATAAAAGCATAATGCTTAATCCAATTAAAAGATGTTTTGATTTCATGATATAAATTATTTTAGATTAAATTTAAAAGATTAATTGAGAATTAGATTCTGATAAGTCTTAAGATTATCATAATTGATGTTTTTAGCGACGATATGTCCTTCGCTGTCAATCAAATAATTTTGAGGTAAATTATAAATGCCCATCTCAGTCACAACCTCGCTTGTATAACCTTGTTCAGCTATTAAATTTGTCCAAGGCATATTTGATTCAACAACATTTTTCATCCAAATTTCTCGATTTGTGTTAAGAGAAATACTAATAACTTCATAAGATTTAGATTTATAAAATCTGTAATTATCTAGAAATTTTTTAGATTTTAAAAGAGGCGTATCTGACCATGTCGACCAAAATTCTATATAAACCAAATCTGCTTTAATTTGACTTAATTCAATAGTTTTTTGTTGTAGATCTTTCATTTTGAAAGGATGAAAAGCTTTTCCCTTTTTATACTTCTTTCTTATTTTGAAATAACGTTTAAAGAGTTCTGCATCTTCATTTTGAAAGTTAAGCGGCCTTGTTTTTTGTTTTAATGCTTTTAGGTCTTCAAAGCTGATTTTGTTTTTCTGACTTAAATTTGTCATGATTTCGCCGACAACTTGATGGTTTTGGTGACTTTCAATAAAGTTCATTAGTTTTTTGCTAAAGCTTTTAAAAGTGATCTCATCTTTGTTGTAATTATGGTAAAGAGCTTTGATTTCTTTTTCTGGTTCAGGAGAGCTGATGGGAGCAGAAATATTGAAAAAAAAATGCGCATCAATACTATCTTTATCAACCGTCAAACTTAAACTTTGAGAACCGTCTTTCGTCAAGTAAAATCGATTTGAGGCGGTTGAATCATTGATGAAAAGCCGTGCTGATTTTGCATAACTGGCAGTGTCTTTGAAAATAGCCTGACTATTTTTAACTTCAGATTTTAATGAATTATCATCAGTCTTTAAATAAACTTCTGATGGGTAATCTCCTGACAAATTAACGGTCAGCTTAAAAGAATGCGTTTTGTTTTGTATTTCTTTTTTTGCATTTTTCTTTTGACATGATGCCATGAGAAAAGCCGATAGAATAACAAATACACTTTTTCTTATAAATGGAGATGAGATGGTGATCATAATACACAGGATTTAATAATATGAAGTAGCTTGTCAAGCAATACTTTATCAGGCATCAATCCAATTCATATAGCCGCCTTCTAAATCAATGACTTTAGAAAAACCTCTGGAAACCATTATTTCGGCAGCTTTTAGGCTTCTTGCGCCACTTTTGCAATAGACATATACAGGTTCAGACTTTGAGAATTCCTCTATCTGATCGATGAAATCTGGCGACATGACATTGATGTTTTGAGCATGTGAGATGCTGCCTTCAGAAAACTCTTCTGGCGTTCTGACGTCGACCAGTTGGACCTTTTTTTCTGAAATTATGTCTGCGTACTTTTTCTTGTTGATAACTTCTATTTGATGCATTAATCGTTATTTTTTTAGACGTTAATTAATTCGATACTGTTTCTTTTCAATTTGATCATTTTTTCTTTTTCAAGTTGCTTTAATAACCGTGAGATCACAACGCGTGAAGTGTGCAAATCATAAGCAATATCTTGATGTGTGCTTTGGATGATATTGTCGCCGTTAAACTTGACCTTCTCTTTGAGGTAATGAAGTAGGCGTTGATCCATCTTTTTAAAAGCAATATTATCGACGGTATCCATAACTTCATTGAGACGATTGTGGTAGGAACTAAAAATAAATGTCCGCCAACTCGCATATTTAGAAGCCCATTCATCCAGCTTTTCAACAGGAACCATAATCAACTTAGAATTTCTTTCAGCTATCGCACGTATTGCGCTTTTCGCATTTCCTGTGCAACAACTTAATGTCATCGCACAAGTTTCGCCCCGCTCTAAATAATAGAGGAGGAGCTCAAAACCTTCGTCATCTTCACGCAAAATTTTGATGGCGCCCTCAATCAGAAGTGGCATACTTTTAATGTATTGTCCAATCCGAATCAGTTCATCACCTTGCTGGACTTCTTTAAAAGTCCCAACATTATTGATTTCATGTAAGAGTTCAGTTTCAAAGATGTGACCATAATTAGCCTCTAATTCTTTTAGCATTGATTAAAATGATATTTTTGAAAAGTTAAAAATACAATTAATGCTGCACAATTCAATTTCAGAACCTGAAAATCATAAGTATTTTAAAATCTATAAGCCAGATGGATACTTAAGTCAGTTTATTTATAATCAAAAAAAACGTCAAAAAAAGAAGTTATTAGGAGAGTTGGGTGATTTTCCTGAGGCTACAATGGCTGTTGGCCGATTGGACGAACCCTCTGAAGGCTTGCTTTTATTAACAACTGATGGAAAGGCAAGTTATCGGATCACCAGTACAGGGCTCGAAAAAGAATATCATGTACAAGTGGATGGGCTGATTACTGATGCTGCCATGCGTGAATTACAAAACGGGGTAGAGATTAGCATCTATGGCAAGCCTTATCAAACAAAACCTTGCCAGGTTGAACGTTTGTCACTGCCAGAAAACTTACCAAAGCGAAATAAAAAAATCCGAGATGAACGCCATGGGCCAACATCCTGGATTCGTGTTATTATTACTGAAGGAAAATATAGACAAGTCCGGAAAATGACAGCCAAAATTAATTTTCCAACATTGAGATTGGTCCGCTACCGGATTGATGATATCACAATCGTCGATTTACAAAAGGGTGAAGTAAAAGAAATTTCTAGTTTTCGTCAGTAACTTTTTTAAGTGTATAATTTAAATCTGAATTGATTTTTTGACCTTCTTTGTCAAGATAAACAATGCGATTTTCTTCAATTTTGAAATAGTAATTTTGCTTATCAACTTCACTGTGAATACGGGTACCATCTTCTAACCATTCAAAATCTGAATCTTCAATAAATTCACTATCTCGAGATTGATAAACTGATTTTATTTTAATGCTTTGATCTTCTCCTAGTTTGACAGTCATCTCTATGCCAGGGCAGTCTGCACAAGGAATAATGCCGTTGTATTCTCCAGCCCAGTCTAGACTATTCTGAGCTGTGTGGTGGTCCACATGTGTTTCTTGTTGTGATTTTTTTTCTTCACGCTGTTCTTGTTTTTTTGTTTTAGTACAAGCGATAAGCGTTAAAGCGACGAAGCTCATTATAAAGTATTTTTTCATGATTTGAAAGCTTATTTTAAAACTGATAATATTGTTAAGTAATGAGAAAAGCAACCTAAAAGTACGAAAATATGCCAAATAACATGATTGTAACGCCATTTTTCTTTGACATAAAAAAGAATGCCACTTGTGTAAAAAAAGCCACCCAAAGCAATAAATAGAAGTTGGTTAAAGCTAAGACGCTCTATTAATGCTTGGATATCAATCATGATCAGCCATCCCATGAGCAGATAGAGGAGAAGTGATAGCTTTTCAAAACGACCCGTAAAAAATATTTTGAGTAGTGTACCTAAACCCGCGATAACCCATACTAAAACAAATAAAAATTGTCCTTTTGAACTTAATAATACTGTCAGAACAATAGGTGTATAAGTCCCAGCAATTAAAAAATAGATACTGATATGGTCAAGAATCCGAAAAATCCTTTTAAGCTCTGGCTTCTTTATATAATGGTAAAGTGTTGAGGCAGTAAACAGTAAAAACATACTGCTGCTATAAATCCATATCGCATACTTCTCTAGTGGATAAACACCAGCGCGATGGTTTTGCAAATACCAAAATCCTACAATAGAGAAGAGGATGCCAATTCCGTGGGTCAGGACATTGTAGAGTTCTTCTTTTAGCGTCTGGGAGCTGTCCAATTTTTTTCGCAAAGATAAATTTATTCCCTATTTTTTATGAATATTAAAACAATATATAGATTATTTATTCGCTA
>JAKDUG010000097.1 GCA_030457805.1 Psychroflexus sp. | reverse complement strand
AATTAAACATTCCTGTTTTTGCAATGATCGATACAAACTCTAACCCAAGAGACGTCGATTATTCTGTGCCAGCTAATGACGATGCTTCGAAGTCTATCAACAAAGTGGTTTCTTATATGTCAGAAGCTATTGTTGAAGGAGTTCAAGACCGCCAAAATGAAAAGGCTAAAGCTGCTGAAAAGAAAGCTGAAATCAAAAAAGCCAAAGAAGAAGCAAAAGCCAAAGAAGAAGCGAAAGCTAAAGAAGAAAAGAAGTCTGAGAAAGAAGTAGAGGTTCCTTCTACTGATCAGGAAGACAAAAAGGCTATGAAAGACGCTAAGGAAGAAACAAAACTTAGCTCTAAAAAAGAAACGTTGGACAAAGCAGATTCTTCTAAAGACGAAGAATAAGTCACCAATAATCTAATCCAATGAGTCGTTTAGCTTTTTATTGATTTTCAATATTCCGCTAAACGATTCATTTTTTTTTAACCTCATAAAATTAAATAACATGGCAAAAATAACCGCTGCTGAAGTAAACAAATTAAGAAAATCTACCGGAGCTGGTATGATGGATTGTAAAAAAGCCTTAGTTGAAGCTGAAGGTGATTTTGATAAAGCAGTTGAAGTTCTTCGTAAACAAGGTCAAAAAGTCGCCGCTAAAAGAGCTGACCGTGATTCTTCAGAAGGTGCTGTCATTGCAAAAGTATCAGCTGATAACAAAAAAGGGGCTATCGTTTCTTTAAACTGTGAAACTGATTTTGTTGCTAAAAATGATAGTTTCGTAAGCATGGCAACTCAGTTGGCTGAACTTGCTTTAAAAGTGAATTCAAAAGAAGAGCTTTTAAAACAAGATATGGACGGTTTGACTGTTGAAGAAAAGTTGACTGAACAAACGGGTGTGATTGGTGAGAAACTTGAAATCGGTGATTTTAGAGTTTTAGAAGCTGCATTTGTCGGTTCTTACATTCACGCAGGTAACAAAATTGCTGTTTTAACAGCTTTGTCTACTGCTGGTGATCAAGCTGGCGAGGTTGCAAAAGATGTATCTATGCAAGCTGCTGCGATGAATCCAATTGCTTTAAACGAAGAAGGTGTTGATCAATCTACAATCGATTCTGAAATCGAAATTGCGAAGGATCAATTGAGACAAGAAGGCAAGCCTGAGGATATGCTTGACAAAATTGCACAAGGAAAAATCAAGCGTTACTTTAAAGATAACACATTGGTGAATCAAGCTTTTATTAAAGATAACAAGATTTCTATTGCACAACACGTCAAAACATTAGGTGCTGACGCTAAAGTTGTCGCTTTTGAAAGAGTTGCTTTAGTATAAGCTATTTATATAGGATATAAAACTGCTTAGAGCATCTGCTCTAAGCAGTTTTTTTATGCACAATTTTTTAAATTTATAAATGATCCCTACTTCCTGTTAAAAATCAAATTACATTGCTTTTTCCAAAAAAGAATATCCATATATTTGCATCACATTTTAGACCTATGCAATACAAAAGAATATTACTTAAACTTTCAGGAGAAGCACTCATGGGTAACCGACAATATGGGATTGATCCTGAACGCTTAAATGATTACGCTGAGCAGATAAAAACAGTCGTTGATCAAGGCGTAGAAGTAGCAATCGTTATCGGTGGTGGCAATATTTTTAGAGGTGTTGCCGGTGCGAGTAAAGGGATGGACCGCGTCCAAGGTGATCATATGGGCATGCTAGCAACTGTGATTAACGGACTTGCTTTGCAAAGTGCTTGCGAAGGTGTAGGCATGGAAACACGCTTGCAATCTGCCGTTAAGATCAATGAGGTGGCAGAGCCTTTTATCAGACGAAAAGCAATGCGACATCTTGAAAAAGGACGTGTTGTTATTTTTGGTGGCGGAACAGGAAACCCATACTTTACGACAGATTCAGCAGCCGTTTTGCGTGCTATTGAGATCGAAGCTGACGTCATTTTAAAAGGAACACGCGTGGATGGAATTTACACATCTGATCCTGAGCATAATCAAGACGCAACTAAATTTGATGCGATTACTTTTGATGATGTTTTAAAACGCGGTTTAAAAGTGATGGACACAACTGCCTTCACTTTAAGTCAGGAGAATGAGTTGCCAATCATTGTCTTTGATATGAACACAAGCGGAAATTTAAATAAACTTATTTCCGGCCAAAATATAGGAACAAAAGTCAATCTTTAAACAAATTTTTTATGAACGAGGATGTAGATTTTATTCTGGATAGTACTGAAGAGGCTATGCAGGATGCGCTTAAGCATTTAGAGAAACAATTACAAAATATTAGAGCTGGGAAAGCAAACCCAACGATGCTGAATTCTGTAATGGTTCAATATTATGGCTCACAGACGCCATTATCTCAAGTCAGTAATATCAATACGCCTGATGCAAGAACGCTATCAGTACAGCCATTTGAGAAGTCACTTATCCAGGAGATTGAAAAAGGAATCATGAATGCCAATCTCGGTTTTAATCCGATGAATAATGGGACACACGTGATTATTAATGTTCCGCCATTGACTGAAGAGCGTCGCCTGCAGTTATCGAAACAAGCTAAAGCCGAAACAGAAGAAGCCAAAGTTGGTGTAAGAAATGATAGACGTAATGCCTTATCAGAACTTAAAAAACTTGAACTTTCTGAGGATATGCAAAAAAGCATCGAAGAAGATGTTCAGAAATTGACGGATAAGCATATCGTGAAAATCGACGAGATCTTTGTCGTCAAAGAAAAAGAGATCATGACTGTATAAAGTCTAAAATTATATTTTTTGAAATCAATTTTTTTTGTCTTCAGCTTTGTCTGGACAGTTTTTTCGCTTTACGCACAAAATAATCAAAAGGACACACTTAAGGTTGTTGATGCAGAGAGTAAAAAGCCGATAGCAAATGCTATTCTTATAACAAAACACCATCAAGTTTATCAATCGAATCTTGATGGTGATTTTCTTTTTGGCAAAAACTTAAAAGATAGCTTGCTCTTGAAAGCAGCTTTCTATGAAGATGTTAACTTTGTTTATCAACATCAAGATACTTTATTTTTAAAAACTGATTCTGCTCCAGAAACTTTCCTTGACAATGATAAAAGACGTTTGGATAGCTTGATTTTAAAAGCAGCCACACAGAAGTTTAAAGCCGATGTGGTAGAACGCACAAGGATTGAAAATAAAAATGATTCTTTGGCCTTTGATATGCGGAAATCTTCGGTTTATAAAAAATATGACGCCTCTACCGACCAAGTTGTGATTGATGAATTAGACCTCAATGGTTTTGAAGATGCCGGCTATAATGCCATCCGACAAAACATCGTCAGTTATAATTTATTTCAAGATAAGATAAGTTTTCTGAAGGATCGCGTTTATTCTGCACTTGGCGGAATGCGCTATCGCGCTTATCAGTTTTATTCACTGCATCAGGATGATAGACAAACTGTCCTTTACTTTACATCTAAAAAGAAGCGTTTCGCATGGGAAGGCTTGATTTTTATTAATAATAAGACAGCTGCTATCGAAAATTACACAATGTCTTTTGATGCTGAATATCAGCTTTACTTCAAAGCAACTTTTGACTCTAATAACCAATTTCCTTTAAGTCATGAACTTTATGTCCGTCCAGGATATGGAGGTGAAAAACTATCTTTTTTTGGAGGAACAATTAAGTTGGGAGAAATTCAACCTCGGAGTTTTAGTGATAAGCCGCCAGCACATTTGTCACATAGGCGTGTTTATGCTGCTTTTTCTGAATTAAATGAAAATGCTGACAACACGACGATACAAACAAAATTTTATTCAGGAAAACCTCCTCAGATTAATTTTTGGCAGAATATCGCCTATGAATTTATGACTGAAGAGCCGAAGTCAGGTGAATATGTATCAGATTATATTTCAAACAATAATCTCAGTTCACGCTTGCGCCGTCGCAACGCATTTGAACAAGGTTTCTTTCCGCTCAATTTTACGGATATTGACCTTACGCGGCTTGTTAAACTCAATAATTATGAAGGCATTCGACTAGGGCTTGGTTTTCAAACGAACTCGCGTTTTTCAGATCGGATCAGGCTCGGGGCTTACACAGCTTATGGCACAAAGGATACAAGTTTTAAATATGGTTTTAGCGGAGGTGTGCTTTTGCAAAAGGAAACAAATACATGGCTCAATGTTGATTATGAAAATGACATCAAGGAAGTTGGGACAAATCAATTTTTGACTGATCAGCGTGTTTATTCCATTTTTGAACCGCGCTTAGTCAATATCACTTATTTCTATAAATACAATACCCTTGGTTTAGGGCTGCAGCACAATTTTACGCCACAAGTGATGTCGGAGTTGCGTTTTGAACGCAGCGAAATTAATCAAACTCGGGATTATACTTTCAATACGTCAGATAAGTCTCTGTCAGATTACACGCTTTCTATCGCAAAATTTGGGGTGAGATGGATGCCGAATTCTACTTATCTGTCAATTGATGATCGGGTGTTTTTACAAAATGAAAATACACCGACAATCAGCGCACAGGTTGAGCATAGCTTTGCTAACTTAATTGACGGTGACCTGAGTTTTACAAAACTCAGTGCAAAGTTTGATTATATCCATAAACACATCAACAACCATACTTCAGAGTTAAACATCGAAGGGAATTTAGGTTTTGGAGATTTGCCAATCACGCATGCATTTCATGCTTTGCCCAACAGCCCAAATCAAGAGAAAATTCTCAATCGCTTTTCTGTGGCAGGTGTTAAGAGTTTTGAAACCATGTATTTTAATGAGTTTTTTAGCACAAAACAGGCGACACTTCATTTTAAACATTTCTTTCCAACTTTTCATATCCTTGATTTTATACAACCGCAATTGGTGTTGATTAGTCGACATGCTATTGGAGGTTTTGATGCTCAATATAAACATGAAGATATTGATTTTCAAACACTTGAAAAGGTTTATAATGAGGCTGCAGTTGAACTGAATAACATTTTATTTGGCTTCGGTTTGAGTTTTGCTTACCGTTATGGCGCTTATCAATTACCCTCATTTGAGGACAACGTTTCTTTTAAATTTACCTTTTATCTAAAGCTGTAATTTTAAGGCAAAAATACCGTTGGGTTTTATACATTTGTAGCTTTTAAATTTGGATTATGCAAAAACTCTTTAGTTTCGGTTTTTGGAATACGATCGCAAGATCAATTTTAAGAAATCGGATTCTTTTTATCATACTTCTAGCAATCGCTACAGTCTTGTTAGCGCTGCAATGGAAGAATATGCGTTTCTCATATACAGAGGCAAATTTACTTCCTGATGATGCTGAACTCAACCAGCAATTTGAAGTTTTTACTAAAAAATTCGGGAGTGATGGAAACCTGATGATGATTGGGACGGATGATGAGCAGCTTTTTACGCCTCAGCATTTTAAGGCTTGGAAAAATTTGGCAGATGAAATTTCTACTTTCCCTGAGGTAAGATCTGTTTTGGGCATTCACAATTTGCAGGAACTCGTCAAAAAAGAAGATCCAAAGCGTTTTGATTTTGTGCCAATTTTAGATCCAGATCACGAGCTGACTAAAAGTGATTTATTAGAATACAGACGCGTTCTTCGAGAAGATCTTCCTTTTTATAAAGGTTTGATCCTTAGTCCGAATGAAAGAACAGTGCAGACGGCAATTTATTTGCATGATAGTGTTGTGAATTCTGCAGCGCGTAAAGACTTTGTTGTCAATAAAATACAACCCTTAATTGATGACTTTAAGGCAAGTTCTGAAATGGAAATCCATGTGTCAGGAATGCCTTATATCCGGACGCTCAACTCAGAAAATATTGTAGGTGAAATTCAATGGTTTGTTTTGGCCGCTTTATTTGTGACTTCTTTTATTTTCTTTTTCTTTTTTAGATCATTTAGAGCGACGTTTATCGCCATGTTTACGGTGATAATTGGAGTGATGTGGGCTTTTGGTTTTATCGGCTTACTCGGTTTTGAAATTACTGTTCTTACGGCTGTTATTCCGCCATTGATCATTATTATCGGTATTCCGAACTGTGTTTTCTTAATTAATAAATACCAGCAAGAAATTAAAAAACACGGTAATCAAGCAAAATCCTTACAGCGTGTTATCGCCAAAGTAGGGAATGCGACCTTGATGACAAACCTGACAACAGCCTCTGGTTTTCTCACCTTTATTTTTACAAGAAGTGAGTTGTTAGTTGAGTTTGGTATTCTGGCATCCATTAATATTGTTGCGATTTTTCTCTTGAGTTTGTTGATCATTCCAATCATGTACAGCTATATGCCGCTGCCAAAAGAAAAACATTTAAAACACCTGAGGAAGCAATGGATTAGTGGTTTTGTTGAATGGATCGTTCGCACGGTACGATACAGGCGTGTCAGCGTCTATTTTGTTGTCGTTGGTATTTTGATCGTCAGTGTCATCGGTATTTATAAAATTAAAGTCTCAGGAAGCATCCTTGAGGATATGCCGCAACAAGCAGAATTCTTTAAAGATTTAAAATTCTTTGAGAAGGAATTCGAGGGCGTTTTACCGCTTGAAGTCATGATTGATACGAAGAAGAAAAATGGCGTTTTGAAACTGTCAAACCTCAAAAGAATGGAGCGCTTAGAGAGCGAACTCTCAGACATAAAAGAGTTGTCTAAACCTTTATCGATTGTGAATCTTGCTAAATATTCAAAGCAGGCTTATTACAACGGGAAGGAAAAATACTATCAGTTACCCACGAGTGGCGAACGCAACTTTATGATGCCTTACGTCAAAAGTCTTTCTAGAAAGGAGGCTGGGAGCAGCATCACATCTTATGTTGACTCTACTGGTCAATATGCCCGGATGACGGTTTTTATGAAAGATATTGGCACCGATGAGATCGAAAAGATTGAAGAGCGATTATTACCCCAAATTGAAAAAATATTCCCTTCAGACCGTTATGATGTCAGTTTAACAGGGAAGGCTTTAATGTATCAAAAAGGAACTTATTACTTGGTAAACAACCTATTGTTATCATTAGGATTAGCAATTCTATTAATTGCTTTATTTATGGCGTGGATGTTCAGGTCGTTCAGAATGATTTTGATTTCCTTATTGCCCAACCTTTTGCCGTTAATTATGACAGCCGGGATGATGGGCTTTATTGGGGTGCCTATTAAACCATCGACAATTTTGGTGTTTAGTATCGCTTTTGGAATTAGTGTAGATGACACAATTCACTTCTTGGCAAAGTATAGACAAGAGCTAAAAGCAAATAGATGGAAGGTCAGGCGTTCTGTTTATTCTACACTTCGCGAAACATCAGTGAGCATGTTTTACACATCAGTTGTTTTGTTTTTTGGTTTTTCAGTCTTTATGATTTCAAGCTTTGGAGGCACTGTCGCCTTGGGCGGACTTGTCTCTGCAGCACTTCTTTTCGCGATGTTAGCGAACTTACTTTTATTGCCATCATTATTATTATCACTTGAACGTAATATTGCTAATAAAAAAACTTTCAGAAAACTACAGATGAACATCACCGATAGTGATGAAGAGGAGTAAAAAAACCGACTCGTTTGAGTCGGTTTCTAACTTGCGAGAAGTTTTTACCCCAAAAAAAACTCGCGTCAAAAGTTTTTCCAAATTAGATAGGATGTTAATTGGTTTAGCAAATTTAAGCTTTAAGCCCTCTGCTGACAATACCTAATA
>JAKDUG010000096.1 GCA_030457805.1 Psychroflexus sp. | reverse complement strand
CTCCTTCAAATTTTTCGTCAGGAAAAGCATCGACAGTGATTTTTGCTTTTTGTCCTTTGTGCATTCCACCGATCTGGGTTTCTTCAAAATTGGCAAGGATCCATTTCCCTTGATTTTGATCGACAATAAAGCTGAGGGTTTGTCCTTTCTTTACATATTGTCCTTGTTGAAGTGTTTTTCGACCCATATAGCCATCAGAAGGTGCCGTGATCACGGCATACTTGACTTCTAATTTAAGACGTTCTAAGGACGCATTCTTTTGTGCAATCGCAGCCTTAGCTACGGCAATTTGAGCCGATGCATCATTGGTTTTACTTTGAGAAGCGCTAAAGGAGTTTTTGAAAGCTTTAAAATTGGATTCAGCAACTGCCAATTTAGTTTTGATATCTTCAAAATGTTGTTGGGTCACTGCTTCGACATCTAAGAGTTTCTGATAGCGTTCAAATTCTTGTTGTTGTTGCCACAACTGAGCTTTTGCAGCACTAATCTTAGCCTCACTTACGGAGGCGCTACTCGTAGCGGTATTGACATTACTCTTCAAAACTTTTAACTGTGCTTCTGAAGATGCTAAGCCAGCTTTGGCTTCTTCTAAATTGACATTTGCTTCATCGATATCTAAGATGACTAAGGTATCTCCTTTTTGAACTTTCTGATGATCATTATAGCGAATTTCTTGAACGTAGCCACTGGCCCGACTTAAAATTGGATTGATATATTCTTTGACTTGTGCATCGTTAGTTTCTTCATAATTCCAGAAATTAACGACTTTAATCGCGCCCCAAATAAGCAGTGCAATAAGAATAAGTAAGGCAACCAGGTAAGTGATTTTTACAGTGGCTTTATCTATGTTTTCGTATTTTTTTAATTTGTCGCTCATTATAGTTGTCCTGTTATTTTTAATAATTGATAGTAGTGTATTCTTGATGAGATCTGGCTGTCAACCAATTCGAACTTGGCTTGTAGCAACTGATTGTCTGCATCTAGCAAATCAGTTAATAGTGATAACTGATTGAAATAGGTTTGGTTCACAATCCTGTAGTTTTCCTCAGCTTGCTCAATATTCATTTTGGCAACTTCAATTTTCTTTAAGTCTTCGTGAAAATGTTTGTAGGCAGTGGTGACTTGATGGCGAAGACCATCTTCTAAATGGTTCTTGGCTGTCTGCTGTTTCTCGACTGCAATTTTGGCAGCAGTTTCCTTGTGTTTATTATGATATAAATTTGAGATGTCATAAGAAACTTTCACTCCGACCATCCCTATTAAATAAGGCGCAGTTTCGTATGGATAAAGCTTAATCTGTGGATACGAATAAGTGTATTCTCCAAAAAGACTGAGCTTAGGAAGCTTATTGGCGTTGACCTCTTTCTCCTGAAGCTTTTTAATCTTGACCTGCTTCTTGGCAATCTGTTCTTGTGATGAATTTTCTATCGCGTCCTGAACGTAGGCTTTGTGATTTTTAGCTGATTTGAGAAGATTTACTTCAATGCTATCTGTTGGTGTAATTGGCTGTTCATCTGGATAACCAACCAGGATATTGAGCGATTGATTGGCGAGCTCAACATTGTTTTTCATCTCTAAAAGATGTGTTTCTTGTCTGGAAAGCTGAAGTTTTGCGCGTAACAAGTCACTTTTTAAAACCACACCGTTGTTATACAATTTGGTGATTTGATCGAGTAATTTGTCATTGCGATAAATGTTTTTCTTAATCAATTTTTTAAAAGCCATTGATTGTTGAACCTCTAAATAGGCTTCAGCGACCTTATAGTGAATTTGAGAAGTGCTCTCCTCTTCCAAATATTTTAATAAGTCCTGTTTTGTTTGCGCCTTTTTGACGTGTAATTTCGTTTTTCCGCCATTGTATAAATTGAATTGGGCGCCGATTCTAGCTTCATAAGTGGCATGATCGTCCAAATGAATATAGTCGGCGCTGTGATTAATTCCATCAGTAAAAACAGGGATATTAGAAAGTTGACCATAACTCCCATCAACTCCTAATTTTGGTAGCCATTCTTTTTTGGCGTCAAGGATGTCTTCCTCCCCAATCTGGCTGTCATACTTTTTTAGCTGCAATTCTTTACTGTGGGTATTTGCTCTATCCCAAGCTTGTTGGAGGCTTAATGAAATACTATCTTTTAGCATTTCCTGAGCCTTTAAGCTGTTAGAAAATCCTACAAAAAGGAGTAGGATAAACATTGTTGATTTGATTTTATATGCGTAAAATTTCATACTGCAAATTTCCGCCATAAATTCGAGTCTTATTTTCGATCCTTAGACAATTATTTTATAATTTAAGCCACTTAAAAATAAATCTTAATTGAACGTCAATGCATCCATTTCTACAGAAAGTTGCACATCATCCTGAAGCAATTTTTATTCATCATACCAGAATAGAAGAGAAATTACCCATGCACAGTCATGACAAACATCAAATGGCCTATGTAGAAGGAGGTGTCGCTTTTCTAAATACTGCGAAGAATTCTTATTTCTTTCCGGCCCGGCATTTTATTTGGATTCCAGCTGGCTTAGAGCACCATGTCACTTCACGTACTTCAGTGAAGATGGCACATAACTTCTTTTTTCCGAGGCATTTATTTCCTGAAAATCACCGGTTACAAAGAGGAGGGATTTTTCCTGTGACGAACCTACTGAAAGAAATGATTTATCACACCAAAGAGTGGAAAGGGGATATTGTTGCCGAGGATCAATCGGAATATGAGTTCCTAATTGCATTGCGAAATATAGTGTTAGAAGTGACTAAGAATCCGCTCCCACTTGTCTTGCCGACGACAAAAAATGAAAGATTACGCCCTGTTTTGATCTACATTCATCAAAATATCGAACAAGCTTTATCTCTTGAAAAAGTAGCAGAGGAGTTTGGATATAGCTCGCGGACGCTATCGCGTTTATTTCAAAAAATCATCGAGACCTCCTTTCTTCAATATGTCAAGCTTTCTCGAATGATAAAGAGTATGGAGCTTTTATTACAAACTGATCTTTCTGTTAGTGAGATCGCATACAGTACAGGCTATGGGAGCTTGTCGGCCTTTAGTTATGCTTTCCATCAAATTCTCAGCCGATCGCCTAATGAATTCCGAAAGCAGACATTGTAAGCGTTTTTCATCTTTAAATGCTGATCTGCATTTGGGAACAGAGAAAGTGTTTATAATATTGTCGTGAAAGGTGAAGAACTAAGAACAAGAAGCGACATCAATCAGTTTCAGAATTACTGATGATTTTTTGATAAAAATCCAGCAGCTCAATGCTTTCTCTAACGCGAATACCTTGGCCTGTGGTGAAAATAGAGCGACAGCTTTGTTTTGTGTAAGCCATAAAATTTCTGACATCATCACTTGTGAAAGCATAGGGTGTGCCCTGACAGTCTTTAGGATTTCCTGTGTATTCGCAATCTTCATTGATATCCTTGAGCGCAGAGCCATAAAGATTAGGCATGGCATTGGTATCAACAACATGATCTCCTGCGCATTTGGCATTAAAATCAGGATCATCAGGATCTCTTGTCACGTGTTCGCAACGCGCAGTTTTGTAGTTTTGATGTGTGTGTTTTAATCGAAAACTGTGACCAACTTCATGTGGTAAAATGCCAGTATTGTAATTGAGCATATTGACAGCGAGTTTGTTGTAGCCCCAATTGATACCTCTCAGATTGTTTTTGAAATTGGTGAACTTGTAAGGAATATAAATATTGACGGCATCATCTTTCTGGTATTCATCTTTATTTTTTCGCAAAAAGCTTGACAAGTTTTTTGCACTTCCCCAGTAAATAGAGGAGTCATTGATGTGATCATAGCCCTTGAGTTCAAAACAAATATTCATTCCCCCATAGGCTGAATTTAAAAGATCCATGGATTCCTGAATTTTATCTTCAGTTAACAAATCCTCACTCTCGCCATTGTCTTGATTGATTCCCCAAAAAAAGATGCGTACCGTAATCTCAGGATATGCCGCCAAAACATCAGGATCAGTTGAAAAGCTGTAACTTTTACTTGGAACGCAGTTTCCTTGTGCATTCTCATCTGAATCTTCATGGATACAATGGCTTTGTGCTTGTTGAAAACTCAAGCTAAAAATAATGAGGAAAGGAATTGTATAAAAATGTTTAAAATTCAAAATATGAAGGGTTGGCATAATTGTCAATTTAAGTCTAAACATAAGTATTTAAAGAGTTCATAGACATGCTAAATGAATCTAAAATAATGAAATCAAATCATTAAGGTTTAGAATAAAAATGTAATTTAGTGAAAATTTAATCGTTATATCACTAAACTGATAACACATTATGCTAGCATATTTTATTCAAGGGGTTGATGATACTGTCGCCGAGCAAGTTTCTGAAGAGAAAACGCTTTCAGTCATCGACTTGATTCTCAGCGGAGGAGCAGGAGGAACAATCATAATCATTATTTTAGCAGTCCTACTTTTTGTGGCACTTTATATTTATTTTGAACGTTTGTTTGCCATTAAAGCTGCCTCAAAAACTGATAAAGATTTTATGAATCAGATCAAAGATAATGTCTCTCATGGCAATATAGAAGCAGCAAAGGTAAGGTGTGCACAAGAAAATTCGCCTGTAGCTCGCCTAACGGCTAAAGGAGTTTCACGTATTGGGACGCCTTTGGAAGATATCAACACAGCTATTGAAAATGCAGGCCGTTTAGAAGTTTACAAACTTGAGAAGAATGTGAGCGTTGTTGCCACGATTGCTGGTGCCGCACCCATGATTGGGTTTTTAGGAACTGTGATCGGAATGGTTTTGGCATTTTATGAATTGGCAACGAGCAGCGGACAAGCGGAAATGGGCTCTTTGGCAGAAGGGATTTATACAGCGATGACAACGACAGTTGCCGGACTTATCGTTGGTATTATTGCTTACATTGCCTACAACCACTTGGTTGTGAAGACAGATAAAGTGGTGCACCAAATGGAAACCACTGCAGTTGATTTCTTGGATTTACTAAACGAACCGACTTAATTTTATGAATTTAAGAGGAAGAAATAAAGTGAGTCCTGAATTTAGCATGTCGTCAATGACAGATATTGTTTTTCTGTTGCTGATATTCTTCATGCTGACTTCACCTGTGATCACGCCAGAAGCCTTGGACTTGATCTTACCTAAAGCAAAAGGCAAATCGACAAACAAGCAAAATGTTTCTGTCAGTATCACAAAGGACTTAGAGTATCACGTCGATGGCGAAAAAGTTGCCTTTGAAAGATTGGAGTCTGCCTTAAAATCAAAATTGCAAGATGTCGAGGAGCCGACGATTATTTTGAGAGCAGAGAAAGATATCATCTTGCAGAAAGCAGTTGATGTGATGATGATTGCTAATGAAAATAAATACAAATTAATCTTAGCTGTAAAACCGAACTAAATTGAAGTTTTTAAAAACAAAACATCAAAAGAAATCATTTGTCATTACGAGCATCATTTACGCGGTGCTTATTTTATTGATGCTTGTTTTTGGCTTTAAATATTTTGATCCTCCAATAGAAAAAGGCATTGCTGTTAATTTTGGAACCACTGATTTTGGTTCTGGCGATACGCAACCCAAAGAACCTATAAAGACTTCACCTCAAGAAAGTACACCTGAGCCAACGCCGGTTGAAGAATCCTCATCTGTTGCCGAAGAGGAGGATATTATCAATCAAGATACTGAAGAAGCTCCAGTGATTGAAGAGGACAAAAAGGAAAAACCCAAGAAGGAACAAAAGGAGAAAACCCAGGAAAAACCAGTTGAAAAGCAGCCAGAGAAAGAAGAACCAAAAGAAGAGCCCGTGCCAGAACCAGAACCTGAGCCTCAACCCGATAAGTCAGTGACTGACGCCATGGAAAGTTTGATGAATGGTCCTGAAAATGATGGACAAGAATCAGATGGAGAAGGTGATGATCAAAAGTCTGGAGATAAAGGTGATCCTGATGGTGATCCAAATGCTAAAAATTATTACGGCACAGGGAAAGGTCTAGATGGTGATGGAAAATATAGACTCGGCGGCAGAAAAGCTCTAAATAAAGAAAGATATACACAAGATTGTAATGAATCTGGTGAAGTAGTGGTCAGAATTGAAGTTGATAGAAACGGAAATGTGATCAAAGCGACACCAGGCGTTAAAGGAACAACGAATAGCAGCCCGTGTTTGCTTGAACCTGCAAAACGCGCAGCTTTGGACACAAGATTTAATAAAGACACGGATGCACCTTCTAAGCAAGTTGGCTTTATTACATACGTCTTTAAATTATCAGAGTAGATGACATATGAAGAATGTTTAGATTGGCTTTTTAAGCAATTGCCAATGTATCAAAACAAGGGAGGAGCAGCCTTTAAAAAAGACTTGACAAACATCCGATTGCTGTCCGATTACCTCGGGAATCCACATCAAGACTTTAAGAGCATTCATGTTGCCGGAACAAACGGCAAAGGTTCTGTGAGTCATATGTTGGCTTCAGTTCTACAGGAAGAAGGCTATAAGGTCGGTTTGCATACTTCACCACATCTCAAAGATTTTAGAGAACGCATCAAAATTAATGGTAAGCCAATTGCGGAAAAAGCTGTCGTTGATTTTATGTCAGAGCACAAAGCTTTTTTTGAAACACATCAATTGTCCTTTTTTGAAATGACAGTCGGTTTGGCATTTCATGAATTTGCGCAACAAAAAGTGGATATTGCTATTATTGAGGTTGGTTTAGGTGGTCGTTTGGATTCGACTAATATTATCTCACCACTTTTATCAGTCATCACTAATATCGGTTTTGATCACACGCAGTTTTTAGGTCAAAGGCGCGATCAGATTGCACGTGAAAAAGCAGGGATTATCAAACCTAAAACTCCTGTTGTCGTCGGTGAGAAACACAAGGAAACAGAAACAGTTTTTAAGGACATTGCCGAAAAACAGAAAGCACCTTTGACTTTTGCTGAAGATTTGATTCTGCCCACCTTTACCTCAGATTTAAAAGGCATCTATCAGCAAAAGAATATCAAGACAACACTTGCTGCTTGTCAGGCTTTAAAAGAGCAATGTGGACTCAAGGTTTCCAAAACTTCAATTGAAGAAGGCCTGCATTCAGTAGTCAAACACACAGGTTTTTTCGGACGCTGGCAAACCTTACAAGAGAAACCCAAAGTGATTGTAGATACTGGGCATAATAAAGAAGGCTTGACCTATGTGTTAGCACAGCTTGGTGATGAAGCTTATGCGCAGTTACATATCGTTCTTGGTTTTGTGAAAGAGAAGGAGATTGATGAAATCCTTGCACTTTTCCCGAAAGAAGCTCAGTATTATTTCTGTCAATTACAAATTGAACGCAGTATGGATGTACAGTTTTTGAAGGAAGCGGCAGCAGAGCAAAACTTACAGGGCGAAGTTTACTTGTCTGTCAAACAGGCGCTCATGTCTGCAAAAGAAAAAGCAAGCGAAGCAGATTTAATATTTGTAGGTGGGAGTACATTTACGGTTGCTGAAATAATTTAGAAAAAACAAACATAAAATTTTGAGATATTAAAAATAGGCTTATATTTGCACTCGCAATCCGCAAGGGTGCGTAGCTCAGTTGGTTCAGAGCATCTGGTTTACACCCAGAAGGTCAGGGGTTCGAATCCCTTCGCACCCACAAGCCCTAGCGAAATGTTAGGGTTTTTTATTTAAAAAGGGTCATTAACTCAGTTGGTTTAGAGTGTCACGTCGACAACGTGGAAGTCACTGGTTCGAATCCAGTATGACCCACATCAAGCA
>JAKDUG010000095.1 GCA_030457805.1 Psychroflexus sp. | reverse complement strand
AAAGCACAACAGGCGGTTATGCTACAATCTCAGTAGTAGCATATGACCAGGATGACAATGATGGCGTGCCAGCTGCCATGGAAGATATCAATAACAATGGAAATCTTTTTGATGATGATACGGATAATGATGGCATTCCGAACTTTTTGGATGTTGATGATGACAATGATAATGTATTGACAGAAGTCGAAATCATCAATGAAGAAAATCCTGATGTTTATCCTGATTTTGATGGCGATGGCATTCCGAATTATTTAGATCCAGATGATGACGGCGATGGTGTTATCACACGCTATGAAGATATCAATGCTTATGACAGTGGTAATGAAGACCCAATCCTAAATCCTACTGATGATACAAATGCTGAAGGTGTCCCCAATTATCTAAATCCAAATGTGAAAGAAAGTTTGGTAATCGATCAATATAAGCCCAATGTTGTCACTAGAAAATTTAGAGTTCAGATCGTCATCCACGATGTGTCACTGGAAAATATCAACAATGAACAAACGGTGACATTATCAACGCTGAATCTGGGTAAAATAGAAACAACAAAAGAGGAAGATTTGGCTAGCGACAACAGCGAAGACTAATTCGATCTCAGCTTTCAAAAGTAAATGGTAAATGTAAAGTTCTTTTTTATCAAGAAAAGCCACCAAATTAAATTAGTTATCGTAGATATAAATTTCTGTTGCGCCAACGCCATAAGTTTGGTAGTTAGCATCGTAATGGGTGATTTGATCATAGCGCCTAAAAAGCGTTTCAAGTTCAGCTTTTAAAACCCCCTCACCTACACCGTGAATAAAAACAACTTTTTTATGGCGATGCTTGATGGCGTATTCAATGCGTTGTTTGGCAGTTTTCAATTGCAAATCAAGCATATCGTAATTGGACATACGCCTGGTCGAATCTGTCAAATTATGAATATGCAAATCAACTTCAATGACAGGAACATCACGCAATACTTTTTTTGATTTTTTATTTTTGGGTGATAAATCATCTTTAATTTTCTGCTGAACATCAGCCGCACTAAAATCAATATCTAAATAATTCAGCTGAGGGACAACATCAGTTTTGGCCACTTCCATTTGAAAGCCGTCTTCACTTTCAATCAGAAAAGTATCCGGGTAGGCTTTAACAATCTTAGCTACCATTGCATCATCAATAAGTTCAACAAGATCACCAGTTTTCATTATTAATTGAGTTTAGATTGATCATCAGACACATCCTCAACACTATATTTATCACCTAAATGCAGATCATCATCTGACCCCTTTTCATCATCTTTCTCTTTCGGATTATCTGCCGCCCATTGTTTTGTTGAGCAATACAAACCAATCATTAAGATCACGAGACCAGCAATTTTGATATAAACAATATCTGACACACTTATCAAATCATAAATGAGTAGACCAGCACCAACAAAAATGAAGGCTGCATAAACAATTTGTTTTTTTGTATTAATCATAATGCCATTTTGACCGCGAAGTTAAAAATCAAAACCCACAAATCCTCTAAAAAGAAATAATTCTGAATATTTTTACAATTGTAAAAAAAATGTTAATTTTAAACTGTTAAAAATAACTGTTACATGGAATGGTATTTAAAAGCTATACGCCAGTATGCTGATTTTAATGGACGCGCAAGACGAAAAGAATTTTGGATGTTTACATTGATGAATCTTCTCATTTCTTTTCTGATTAGCACCATTGATTACTGGATATGGGGCATCACGCTTTTAAGTTCAATTTATGCAATAGCTGTTTTAATCCCTACATTTGCAGTTGCAGCCAGAAGATTACAAGATACCGGACGAAATGGATTATGGATATTAGTCACTTTTATCCCATTGATCGGAACAATCTGGATTCTTATTTTGCTCATGCAAGATAGCGATCCAGACTCAAATTCTTACGGCGTTAACCAAAAAGCATTTTAAATCCCAAACCCAGTAAAAATATCAAAATGGAAAATCAAAACATAGAAAATCAAAACATCGGAGGTCAAACAATGCAAACGCCGCCTAGCAATCATTTGGCGATGGCAATTATCACCACACTAATTTGTTGTTTACCTGCAGGTATTGTCAGCATTGTCTACGCCAGCCAAGTCAACTCAAAATTTCAAGCTGGTGATTATGAAGCTGCGCTTCGCGCTTCAAAAAATGCAAAAACATGGTGGCTTGTCGCTTTAATTGTTGGTTTATTAGGCATCATCGGATATGCAATCTTTATTTTCACTTTCGGTGCAGATGCCATTTTAGAAGAATACCAAAGACAACAACAAGCTATATAACTTAAACATAATGGAACAAGAACGTACAACTCCGCCAAACAATCATTTGGCAATGGCAATTATTTCAACATTAATCTGCTGTTTACCCGCAGGTGTTGTCAGCATTGTTTACGCGAGTCAAGTCAACTCAAAGTTTATAGCTGGCGATTATCAAGGTGCAGAACGCGCTTCAAAAAATGCAAAAACATGGTGGATTATTTCACTTGCCGTTGCAGCAGCCGGCATTATTATCATGTTAGCGATTTATGGGATCGCCTTTATCGCAGCAATTGCATCTAGTGAATTTTAAATCGTGAGTAAAAGTTTAAAAATATTTATTTATACAGGCTTGAGCTTCATCACAATTGCAGCTTTAAGCCTGTATTTAAATTATAACCCAACGGAGGTTAGCTTTTTCCCCCAATGTCCTTTTCATTATGCCACTGGCTTGCACTGCCCAGGTTGTGGCACACAACGCGCTATTCATGACATTCTCAATGGTGATATATTAAGTGGCATACAGCACAACGTCCTTATTGTATTGGCTATTGCTGTTTTATCATACAATCTCTTTATTCTTTTAAGACAACATTTTCACCCTCATAAAACTAAAAACCTCCTCTACCATAAAGCCACGCCAATGACTTTATTTTTCATTATTATTTTTTATTGGATTGGTAGAAATATTCCCATCGAACCTTTTACTTTTTTGGCGCCTTAAATCTTAAAACTCACGCCAAAGAGTTTTAGAATTCTTATTTTTGTATCTAAAATTTTAGATGATGAATAAAGAGATACAAGAACTTGAGCCAAAACAAATTTGGACAAATTTTGCCAAACTAAATGCTGTTCCACGCCCATCTAAAAAAGAGGAACGTGTGATTCAGTTTATGTTAGATTTTGGTCAGAGCCTTAACTTAGAGACCTTGCAAGACAAGGAAGGCAATGTGATTATTAAGAAATCTGCAACCAAAGATTTAGAAGATAGAAAGACAATCGTTTTGCAATCTCACCTTGACATGGTGCATCAGAAAAACAACGACACTGATTTTGATTTTGACAAACAAGGCATCGATATGTACGTTGATGGCGATTGGGTCCGTGCAAAAGGAACAACACTTGGTGCTGATAACGGTCTTGGTGTTGCAACGATAATGTCGATTTTAGAAAGTGACAGCATTGAACATCCAAACATCGAAGCGCTTTTCACGATTGATGAAGAGACTGGGATGACAGGTGCCAAAAATCTTGATAGTGAAATCTTAAAAGGTGACATCCTCTTAAATCTAGACACTGAAGAGGATGATGAAATAGGAATTGGCTGTGCTGGTGGTGTTGATATTTCAGCAACACGTTTCTATATTGAAGAATCAATTCCAGAAGATTCCGTTGGCATAAAAATCACTGTTAATGGCTTAAACGGCGGACATTCAGGCATGGATATCATCAAAGGTCTTGGTAATGCAAATAAATTGCAAAACAGACTCCTTTTCCAAGCCCATGAGAAACAACAAATCCGAATCAATGAAATACACGGTGGTGGTTTACGCAATGCTATACCGCGTGAAAGTGTTGCTGTGGTCAGTGTTACCAAATCTAAACTCGATGAATTCAAAACGGATTTTGAAAACTTAGCGACAGAGATTAAAGCAGAATATAAAAGCCTTGAACCAAATCTTAAGATTCAATTTGAAGAAACAAAAACACCATCAAAAGTGATGAATTCTGATGTTCAAGATTTGCTAGTCAAATCTCTATACACAGCGCATAACGGTGTTTACAGAATGAGTCCTGATGTCGAAGGTTTAGTAGAAACTTCAAACAACATTGCCAGAGTTTCTGTTGAAAATGGAAAAATAGAAATGCATTGCCTGACACGTTCTTCTGTTGATAGCACAAAAAATGATTTGGCAAACTCACTTAAAAGCGGATTTGACTTAGCAGGTTTCCAAGTTGAGTTAACTGGTGATTACCCAGGTTGGTCTCCGAATCCTGATTCTGAAATCTTGACAGTTTTAGATAAGATTTATCAAAAACAAAATGGTGAAAAAGCAGACATCGCTGCTTGCCACGCAGGTTTAGAATGTGGTATCATCGGAAGTCATTACCCAGAAATGGACATGATTTCTTTTGGCCCTACTATTCGAGGCGCACACTCGCCAGATGAACGCGCTAACATCCCGAGTACAGAAAAATTCTGGAAGTTAACATTAGAAGTTTTAAAGAATATTCCTAAGAAATAAAAAGAAATTAGTTCTTAAGAAGAATCAAAAAAGCTCCAATTTCACAAAGAAATTGGAGCTTTTTAATTAAACGCTCTTGAGTCCCTTATTTTAGTTCAGGAGCTAAATCAGCAAAAGCTTGAATTGTCGTATCTAAATCTTCATGCGTCAATTCAGTGTTTAAGAAATAAGTTTCAAAAGCACTAGGTGGTAAATACACACCTCTTTCGAGCATACCGTGGAAGTATTTTTTAAATGTTTCATTATTTCCTTCAGCAGCAGATGTAAAATCATTGACTTCATTTTCACAAAAATGAATAGAAATCATTGATCCGACACAATTGATTTGCGCTGTCAAAGCATTCTCATCAACCACCTTTTGAAAACCTTTATGAAGGTATTCAGTTTTTTCAGCTAGGCTATCGTAAATATCAGATTGCGTATTGAGCTCTGTTAACATGGCCAAACCGGCTGCCATTGCGAGAGGATTTCCACTCAGTGTTCCTGCTTGGTAAACAGGACCTTCAGGCGCCAAATAACTCATGATTTTTGATGAGGCTGCAAAAGCACCAACAGGTAAACCACCGCCAATCACTTTTCCGAAAGTCACAATATCAGCTTTGATATTTAGGTATTCTTGAGCGCCACCTTTTGCAAGACGGAAGCCAGTCATCACTTCATCAAAAATCAATAAAATGTCATTGTCATCACACAGCTTTCTCAAGCCTTCGATAAATTCTCTAGTCGGTGGAATACAACCCATATTTCCTGCGACTGGCTCAAGGATAATACAAGCAATTTCCTTAGGGTTTGCATCAATAAGATCCTCCACACTTTTGAGATTGTTGTAATTTGCCAAAAGTGTATCCTGAGCAGTTCCTTTTGTCACACCAGGTGAGTTTGGCGAACCAAAGGTGACCGCTCCACTGCCGGCCTGAATCAAAAACGAATCACTATGGCCGTGATAACAACCTGCAAATTTGATGATTTTCTCACGATCAGTATAGCCTCTTGCTAATCGCACAGCACTCATACAAGCTTCTGTTCCTGAGTTGACAAAACGAATTTTATCAATATTCGGAACCATCTCAACAGCTAATTTTGCAATCTCTGTTTCAATTTCAGTCGGCGTACCAAAAGAAGTTCCGTTTTTTGTTTTCTCAATAACGGCATTCACGACAGGCTGGAACGCATGCCCTAAAATCATTGGCCCCCACGAAGCGATGTAATCAATTAATTGATTGCCATCTTCATCATACAAATAAGCTCCTTTTGCGCTTTTGATAAAAATTGGATCACCTCCAACAGCATTAAATGCACGCACAGGCGAGTTGACTCCACCTGGAATGTATTTTTTTGCTTCATCAAACAAAGCACTACTTCTTTTGTAAATCATATATACTTTATTTTAATTTTAAAATTTGACCTATTGAAAGATGGTCTGATTTTAAATTATTCAATTTTTTCAATCGTTCTATAGAAAGATGATATTTGTCTGCAATACCATATAATGTATCTCCTTTAGCGACATGATGCATATTTTTGCCATGTGCTACTTTTCGAGGCCGCGGCAATTCTTTTCCACCTGACTTCCCGATCACTTCAAGATCATAGTGATGCAAATCATAGCGCTCAATTAAGTTAATTAATTTTCGGGGATATTTCGGATCTGTCGCATACCCCGCTCGTTTTAAACCACGTGCCCAAGACCGAAAATCATCGCGATCAAAGTCAAATAAAAAGGCGTATCGTGAACGCTCGTATAAAAACAAGGAATGGTCACGAAACGAATATTTCGGATCGATATATTTTCTAAAACATTCTTGTGCGGTGTCATCATCATGGTAAACTTTTTCACCTTGCCAACCGTTGCACTTGATACCAAAGTGGTTGTTACTTCGGCGTGTTAATTGTCCATTTCCACTCCCCGACTCTAAGATACCTTGTGCTAAAGTAATACTCGCTGGAATACCGTATAAGCGCATTTCTTCTTGTGCTATTCCTGAAAAATTATAAATGTAGGATTCAACAGGCGACAATTCTGGGATATTAACAACGTCTGTTTCCTCTTTTAATTTCGGATCATCGTAATCATCTTCAGAGACTGGATGCGGAATTTCAGGCTCAACAGATTCCTTTGGCTGTGGCCTTTCAGAAGACTTATTAGGCACATTTTTCTTGGCACCACAAGAATACAGTGCAAAAGTAAGTGCTATTAAACTCAGTAATAAAGATCTTTTCATCATATTAATTCGTGCTTAGATTTTAAACGCAATTTAGCATTAAACCCATCGATTCCTTGTAAACCGCCTGTATGAACCGCTAAAATACGAGTATTTTTTGGAAATTGATTTGTCTTGATCATCTCAAATAAGCCATACATCATTTTTCCTGTATAAATTGGATCTAATTGTACCTCATAAGTTTTCTTAAACCAATTGATAAAGTCAATTAATGCCATAGTATACTTTGCATAGCCTCCAAAATGATATTGTGTTTGTAACGTAAAATTCGTGCGTTGCGTATATTTATTTATTTCATTTTTAAAAAAATCACCTTTTAAAGCTGGAAACCCAATAAGATGTTGAAATGGCCAGGCGGCTTCTAAGAGTCCAGAAAATGTACCAGCTGTCCCAAGTGCACATGTGATATAATCAAAATCCCTGTCTTTTCCTGTCAGAATTTCTCGGCATCCCAATATTGCTTTTGGATTGGTCCCGCCTTCAGGAATCAATTGAAGCTTATTTTTTTTTATCAAATCTCTTACAAACGGCATTTCTTCTTTCAGGCGATAATCTTGACGCGACACAAAATGAAGTTGCATGCCAGCATCGCTAGCTGTTTTCAAACTATGGTTTTGAGCCAAAGTTTGGGCCAGATCTTTTCCCAATTCATCTCCCCGAATCACTCCTATTGCTTTTATATTTAGCATTTGACAAGCTTTTGCCGTAGCCACAATATGGTTTGAATAAGCACCTCCAAAAGTCAATACACTTTGATTGTCAGAGATACCGAGTAAATTATATTTGAGCTTACGGAATTTATTACCAGACACATCTGGGTGAATTTTATCCTCGCGTTTGATATAAATTTCAACACCATTGATCACATCAATAAATTGATTCTCAGAAATTGGTGTATTTTTAAAGAAATTAGCGATTTTGCTTCTATTTTATATGAAATAAAAATTCGTACAAAATTACAAGCATAAATCTAAATAAACATTTGAATTTGTAAATTTGTATATGAGCTTTTTTAAAAAAAGAATACCAC
>JAKDUG010000094.1 GCA_030457805.1 Psychroflexus sp. | reverse complement strand
TATTAAGTAGCTTCGGCGTCAACGTTCAGCGTGGTATCGTTGCTACAACACCAGAGGAAGCAGTTGAGGCTGCCAAAAAACTAACCGAAGAAACTGGCACAGGTTGGCACGTGATCAAAGCACAAGTGCACGCTGGTGGCCGAGGAAAAGGCGGTGGTGTGAAACTTGCCAAAAACCTGAAAGAGGTCGAGGAAATTGCAGGAGAAATTATTGGAATGGATTTGGTGACGCCACAAACTTCTAAAGAAGGGAAACGCGTACATCAGGTTTTGATTTGTGAAGATGTATATTATCCTGGTGATAATGAGCCTGAAGAATACTATATGTCTGTTTTGTTGAACAGAGCGACAGGCCGTAATATGTTGATGTATTCTCCTGAAGGTGGAATGGATATTGAAACTGTTGCTGATGAATCGCCAGATAAAATATTTACAGAAGAAATCGATCCAGCGACAGGTATCTTGCCTTTCCAAGCACGTCGCGTTGCTTTTAACTTTGGCTTGTCTGGAAAAGCATTTAAAGAAATGGTCAAATTTGTGATGGCTTTGTATACAGCTTATGACAAGTCTGATTCATCACTTTTTGAAATCAACCCAGTTTTAAAAACAAGTGATGATAAAATTTTAGCTGTTGACTCTAAAGTCTCTTTAGATGATTCTGCTTTATTTAGACATAAAGATTACCAAGAAATGCGTGACATCCGTGAGGAAGACCCAACGGAAGTTGAAGCTAAAGAAGCTGGTTTAAGCTATGTCAACCTTGACGGAAATGTCGGTTGTATGGTGAATGGTGCTGGTTTAGCAATGGCAACAATGGACTTGATTAAATTTGCTGGTGGTGAGCCTGCAAACTTCCTAGATGTTGGTGGTACTGCTGATGCCAAAAGAGTTGAAGAGGCTTTTAGATTGATCTTAAAAGATGATAAGGTTGAGGCTATTTTAATTAATATCTTTGGTGGTATCGTTCGCTGTGACCGTGTCGCTGAAGGTGTTGTTGAGGCTTATAAAAACCTAGGCGATCAGATTAAAGTTCCAATTATTGTAAGACTACAAGGAACAAATGCTGATATTGCAAAAGAATTAATTGACAATTCTGGTTTAGCTGTTGAAAGTGCAGTGATCTTCCAAGAAGCTGCTGATAAAATTCAGAAGGTATTGAAGTAAGGAAAATAAATTTATCTTATTTTAAAAACATTCAATAAAAAAAGCCTGCATTTTGCAGGCTTTTTTTATTGCGTTAAACTCTGTTCAAATCTGTTTATGATTCGACTAGATTTTTAATCCGTTGCATTGCTTCCTTGATTTCTTCTTGGCTAGCTGCATAAGAGATGCGAATACAATTTGGGTTCCCAAAAGCTTCGCCTGTTACCGTCGCAACATAAGCTTCCTCTAAAAGGAGGAGTGAAAAATCCGTTGCATTCTGAATGGTTTTGTCCTTAATTGTTTTGCCGAAGAATGAGCTGATGTCTGGGAACACGTAGAATGCGCCTTCAGGTTTATTGCAGTCAAATCCTTTAATGTCTTTAAGTAAGTTGAGAATTAATTGACGTCTCGTTTTAAACTCATCGATCATGTAGTCGATTTCGCTCACGTCAGCTTGAAGAGCAGTGATCACAGCGCGTTGAGCTATACAGTTAGCACCACTTGTGACTTGTCCTTGTAGTTTTGTACAGGCTTTTGCAATTGCTTTCGGAGCACCGATATAGCCGATACGCCAACCCGTCATTGCAAAGGCTTTAGAAACGCCATTAACAGTCACTGTTCTGTCTTTCATGCCAGTAATACTTGCCATTGAGACGTGTTGATGTCCAAAATTGATGTGCTCATAAATTTCGTCACTCACAACCACCACTTGTGGGTAATCTGCAAGAACTTCAGCCAAGGCTTCTAATTCTTCTTTGGTATAAACAGAACCACTAGGGTTGCAAGGTGAGCTGTACCAAATCATTTTTGTCTTTGGTGTGATTGCTTTTCTAAGCTGATCAGCAGTCATTTTGAAATCTTGATCAATGCTAGTTTTAACTTCAACAGGGCTACCTTCGTTGAGTTTGACAATGTCTTTGTAGCTGACCCAATACGGACAAGGTAAAATAACTTCGTCACCAGGATTAATAAGTGCAGCCGCAACATTGTACAAAGATTGCTTAGCGCCAGTAGAGACTACAATCTGTTGTGTCGAATAATCAAGGTTGTTGTCGCGCTTGAATTTTTGTTGAATCGCAACTTTTAATTCAGGATAGCCATCAACAGGTGTATAAGTGTTGTAGTTATCCTCAATAGCCTCGATTGCAGCTTTTTTGATAAATTCAGGTGTGTTAAAATCTGGCTCGCCTAAGCTCAATCCAATAATTTGATGCCCTTCAGCCTTGAGCTCACGTGCTTTTGCAGCCATGGCTAAAGTTGCCGAGGTTTCTAACTTTTCGATTTTGTCAGATAGTTTGATCATTCTAAAAATATATTTTTTTATGAAGCCAGCTCTGGCTGAGCTCCTAGTTTTTTCAAGTATTGAAAGTGTGCCTTGATAGCGCCTTGTGTCGTCTCATACTCATTGTATGGCAGGTTGAACTCAACTGCTGTATCTCTGACAATCTCGGCGATCTTATCGTAATGGATGTGGCTGATGTTCGGGAATATATGATGCTCAACTTGGTGGTTTAAACCTCCTGTTAGCCAATTCACGATCTTATTATTTGCAGCAAAATTCGCTGTTGTGAATAATTGGTGTATTGCCCAGGTATTTTTCATTTCTCCTTTTTCGTTTGGCAATGGCATATCATTGTCCTCAACAACATGTGCTAATTGAAAAATCACACTTAAAATTAGACCCGCTGTGTAGTGCATGACAAAGAAACCAAGAAGGACTTTCCACCACGTGATGCCAATCAGCATAGGAATGACAAGCCAAACTGTGACATAGATAAGTTTAGTCACTGCCAATGTACTCCACTGTTTCCATTTGCTCGGCATTTCCCCATAAGAAAGTTGACGTTTTAAATAATTTTTTGTTTGCATAAAATCTGTGGTGATGGCCCAGTTAAAAGTTAATAAACCATATAAAAACACAGAGTAAATGTGTTGGAATTTATGAAACTTTCTCCATTTCGCATGCTTTGAAAAGCGGATGACACGTCCTGCATCAATGTCTTCATCATGACCGTGAATATTCGTGTAGGTGTGGTGAAGCACATTGTGTTGTACTTGCCAGTTATAAACATTACCAGCCAGGACATAAATACTACTTCCCATAAACTTATTGACCCATTTTTTCTTTGAATACACGCCGTGATTCCCGTCGTGCATCACATTCATTCCAACGCCAGCCATGCCAGCTCCCATCAATACGGTGAATAAAAGTTTCCACCAATCAGAAATGTCAAGGAATAAAATTAAGAAGTAGGGTGCTAAAAAAGCGGTAAACATGATCGCTGCTTTCAGGTGTAATTTCCAGTTTCCTGTCTTTTGCAGATCATTATCTCTAAAGTATGCATTGACACGCTTATTCAGTGTTCTGAAGAATTTTTGCGGATCTTTACGTGCAAATTTAATTGTAGGGTTTGTCATCTATTCAATATTTATCAGTGCAAAAATACAATTAATTTCTATAGACATTAGCTGTTTTATGTTAATTTGGGCAGCTCCTTTTGCATTTTCTGAAGCAAAAAGGACCAGGCTTTCTATTGCAATACTTCAGTTAAAAATAAGTTTTGTTTACCGTCGCAAGGCTTTCATGCCATCAAGCTTGCTCTGGCGCAAAACTATTGTTTTTAACTTTCAGGATTTTCATGTCAATCCTTGCTGCATTTTACTTAGATTAAATTAAAATAAAACCTTTCAAAAAATATAGCGACACAAGCCAATCATGTCAGATTGAACATCTATTTTCGCAAAAGTTTTATTTTATTCAAAAAGAAGAGATATGCACGCACTAATCAAGGCACACTTTCCAGATTTAACTGAGGAACAACAAGATCAGTTTCAACACATCGCTGAAGTTTATAAGGATTGGAATCAGAAAATTAATGTGGTTTCAAGAAAAGATATTGATGAGATTTATACACGTCATGTCTTACACAGTTTAGGAATTGCTAAAGTGCAGATTTTTAAGCCTGGTGCCCATATTTTAGATGTGGGAACTGGTGGTGGTTTCCCCGGAATTCCACTGGCTATTTTATATCCAGAAACTCAGTTTACTTTGGTCGATAGTATTGGGAAAAAAATAAAAGTTGTCGATGAAGTTGTGCAAGCACTTGATCTTAAGAATGTCACAACTGTCAATGCACGAGTTGAAACGATTGATCAGCAAGTCGATTTTATCGTAAGTCGTGCTGTTGCTGCCATGCCTACTTTTGTGCATTGGGTCAAAGGTAAAATTGCCAAAAAATCTAATCATGAACTGAAAAACGGAATTATATATTTGAAAGGAGGCGACTTAACGGAGGAATTATCTCCTTATGAAACAGCTGAAGTGTTTGAGTTGTCAAACTTTTTTGAAGATGATTTTTTTGAGACCAAAAAGATTGTTTATCTGCCGATGAAATATCGCGGTTAATTTTTTTTAAGTCAAAAAAAGCCTATCAAAATTGATTTTTTGATAGGCTTTTATTTTTTTGAATCATTAAGGTTTTATCCCATAAATGGATATCTATAATCCGTTGCTGGTACAAAAGTTTCCTTGATCAAACGCGGTGAAGTCCAACGAAATAGGTTTAATTTAGAACCTGCTTTGTCATTCGTTCCACTATTTCTTGCCCCGCCAAATGGTTGTTTGCCGACAACAGCGCCTGTACATTTATCGTTGATATAGAAGTTTCCTGCTGCATCTTGAAGAATGTCTGTGGCTAAAGTAGCTGCATAGCGATCTGTTGACATGATTGAACCAGTTAAAGCATATTGGCTTGTCTCATTACAGAGGTGTAAGGTTTCTTCAAACTTATCATCTTCATAAACATAAATTGTCAGTACTGGGCCGAACAATTCTGTTTCCATTGTTGTGTACTTTGGATCTGTTGTGACAATCACAGTTGGATCAACGAACCAACCTTTTGACTTGTCATAAGTTCCACCAACAATAATTTCGGCATTCTTATCTTCTTTTGCCTGATCGATATGTTTCGCTAATTTGTCAAAAGATTTTTCGTGAATAACTGCCGTCAAGAAATTCTCAAAGTTATCAGGTCCTCCGATTTTGAAAGACTCAATATCTTCAACAAGATATTTTTTGACCTCAGGCCAAATGCTTTTTGGGATGTATGATCTTGAAGCAGCACTACATTTTTGTCCTTGGAACTCAAAAGCACCACGTGACAATGCAGTCGCAACGACTTTTGGGCTTGCAGAATTATGCGCCACAATAAAGTCTTTTCCGCCAGTTTCACCAACAATTCTCGGGTAAGTTTTGTAGTTGTGAATGTTTTGACCAATTTTTGACCAAATGCCTTTAAAGACATCTGTGCTTCCTGTGAAGTGAATTCCTGTAAAATCTGGGTGTGCTAAAACTGTATCAGTAATCATTTCTGGATCACCCATGACCATATTAATCACACCATCTGGTACACCTGCTTCTTTGAAGACTTCCATGATTACTTGTGCCGAAAGCATTTGACTATCACTAGGTTTCCACACGGCAACATTTCCCATTAATGCTGCACTTGAAGGCAGGTTACCTGCAATTGCAGTAAAGTTAAATGGAGTAATGGCGTACACAAATCCTTCTAGAGGTCTGTGCTCTACACGGTTCCATGCAGAAGAGTCAGATTCGGGTTGATCTTCATAAATCTGAGACATGTATTCAACATTAAATCTTAAGAAGTCAATCAGCTCACATGCTGAATCGATTTCAGCTTGGAAGATTGTTTTTGACTGTCCGATCATTGTTGCTGCATTGATCTTGTCGCGGTAAGGTCCCGCAATTAAATCAGCTGCTTTTAAGAAGACAGCGGCGCGCTGTTCCCATGGTATTTTCGCCCATTTCTTACGTGCTTCAAGCGCAGTTTCAATAGCATCATCAATGTGTTTTTTCTCAGCATTGTGAAAAACACCCATTTCGTGTTGATGATCGTGCGGTGGTCTGATGCTACTTGTATTTCCTGTTTTGACTTCCTTTGATCCTATGTATAAAGGAATCTCAACTTTTTGTTTATAGAGTTCTTTATAAGTTTTTAAAACTGATTCACGTTCAGGAGTGCCAGGTGCGTACGAGTTGATTGGCTCGTTAATCGCTGGAGGCACTTGAAAAAATCCTTTGCCCATAATTAATATATTTTTTAAGTGATTTGTAATTGTTGCTAAAGATACTTAAAAAGTGCTGACTGAGAAATCCCAATAAAATAAGATTTTGCTAATAAATGTTAATATATATTAAAGGTTATTTTTTGATATTCCGGCTGATGATGTTGCCTGTGCCGATAATTTTATCATAACGGGCGCCAATGGGTTTGTAGTAGACAATAATAGTGTACAGATTTTCTGTTTGCGTGTGGCTTCCGCTAATTTTGATAGCGTCAAAACCTTTGTCCTCGTTCCAGAAAACGTATTTGTAGTTGTAGAAACCTTGTTTGAAAAGCATGCTGTTTTCGTATTCGCCAGTGCGTGGATTTCGCTCAAGCATAGTGTCATCATTGAGGGTGTAATTATTAAATTTACCATAAACATGGACCTCGCCATCGCTTAGATCTTGCGCTGTTTTTAGGTTGAAATGCACACGCGTATAATCGGCTTCTTTGTCCAGATTGTCAGTTTGAATGGCATTGACTAGGAAGTTGCCATTAATGTCTGGATTGTATGTATATTCTTTAGTGCTGCGATCATAATCCTCAAATAAGTAGGAGTTGTACAAGTCTGTCAGTTCGATGCTTCGTATTTGTGAAGTTCCAAGACGGATGTCTTTAGAGTCGAAATTGCGATATTCATTACCACCCCAAAATGCACTTTCATCATTGTAGCGATAAATCAGTGTGTTGCCTTGATTGTACTGTGGTTTTAAAGTGTAGATGGCATTTGAGAAATCATTGTTTTTGATCAGTGCAATTTTGACACTCTGCTTTGGGTTTTTAAAGAAGAAACCATCTTGACCAATTTCAAAATTGATCACTTGTTTTTGACTTGAATAGTTTAATCTTCGGTCTTCCAAAACAGACATTTTGACCTTCACTTCACTATTGGTCACGATGAACTTTCTTGTAAAGACAACTTGGTCATTATCATTTTTAATTTTCAGGAGATAGTTCCCCGTTTTTTTGAAAGCACGTGTATTGTCGTTCGGTAATCTTAAACTGTAATTGGTGAAAGATTGTAAGGTGTTGAGAGAGTTCTGAAAATTGAGAATACGCAGATCATCAAAGCCTTCCAGATATTCATTTTTAGATAAATCAGAGGGGGTCCAATCAAAGTTGTAGTGTTCAATTTCATAATAGTAATCACTCTCTGAAGCATTGAGGTCGTCAAACTTTAAAAGAAGCTGATCTCGCATTTGTAAAATAGGCGTTCCGCTAAATTCGTCGGCTGACGATTTGAATATAATTGTTTTTAAATAGTCGGGTGGCGGTGTTTCAAAAACTTGCGCAAAACTCAAGCTGTAGATCGATATGAAAAGAAATGTCAGTGCTGTTTTCAAACTTTTTTTATCAAATATAATAAAGTCTACGCACTTTTGTTTAGAACCAGTATAAATAGAGTAAGTAAAACTTTGGATTAATGAGGAATTGATTGTTTGATTATTATATTTGCAGTCCAATTTAAAACTCTACGTTGAAAATGTCTAAAAGCGTTAAAGTTAAGAAAGGATTAAA
>JAKDUG010000093.1 GCA_030457805.1 Psychroflexus sp. | reverse complement strand
AACCCAGGACCCTCTCCTTAAAAGGGAGATGCTCTACCAACTGAGCTACCAGATCAATAAAAAGAACTTTTTTTATGCGGGTGCAAATATACTATCTTAATTTATTTTATCAAGTCAAAAACCATTAAATTTGAAACAAATTCTAAATATTTTTATTTTATGTCTAAAATCATCTTGCTAGGGTATATGGGTGTTGGTAAGTCAACCCTTGGGAAGCTTATTTCCCAGAGACTTGACAAAGATTTTTGTGATCTTGATACGGCAATAGAAGAGGCGTTTCAACTTCCTGTTCATACTGTCTTTAAAACAAAGGGTGAGTTGGCATTTCGAAAAGAAGAGAAAAATCAACTTCACAAGCTTTTAGACCAAGACATAGATTTAATTTTCAGTTTAGGCGGCGGGACTCCTTTTTATTATGACAATGCCGATTTCATTTTCGATCAAAATGAATTTCAAACGATTTATCTGACATCGGCTTTACAGAACTTGACAAAACGCTTGCTTTTAGAGAAGGATGTACGGCCCTTAATTTCTCACTTGCAATCAGAAGCTGAACTTGAAGATTTTATCAGAAAGCATCTTTTTGAGCGCCATCATGTTTATGATCGCGCAATGCATAAAGTCAGTGTTGATGAAAAGTCTCCCGATGCGATAGCCGACGAAATAATCAGCTTACTAAGCTAGCTGAAAATTGCCCTTTCTCATCGCGGCTGACCTCCACATGGCTTTTCATAGATGTGGATAATGCCAAGCCTTTATAGTCCGCGTGAATAGGATATTTTTTATGGGCTCTGTCAACCAGTACAACTGTCTTGAGTTGCTTTAAAGGTGTACTAAGAAAGTAATTTACCGAGTAGATGAGTGTGCTCCCTGTACTTAAAACATCATCGACAACCACGACGGATTTGTTTTGATAATCGTTTTCTTTTAAGTTTAAACTGACAGTCTTAATCGGATTGTTTTTATCAATACTAATCTTGCATAGTGAGATTTCTAAACTGCTGATCTCTTTAAGAAAGCCAACGATTATCTCTGCAATATGATATCCGTTCTCATAAATTCCTGCGACCACAATTGATTTCTCATCAATGTTGGCCTCAAGGATCTGATAACTTATGCGTTTTAATTTCTGTATAATCTCTTGATGATCTAAGATCTGTTTTCTATCGCTCATGAGTCTACTTCTTTGTCTTGTTGATTAATGGGATCAAGCCAATCATCAAGCTCGCGCCTGTCTTTTTTGGTTGGTCGGCCAGTTCCTTTTTCCCTGTAATATTTTTGTGTACTTTTTAGTAAATCTAATTTTTCAAATGCTTCTTTTGGCGTTTTATCTATACAATATATACTGACGAGCTTAGCACCAACGCGAGACTTGGGTAAATCTAAAACTTCTAATTGGTATTTGATTTGATTTTTCCTGACTTCGATTTCATCAGTTGGGTAGATTTCTCTTGATGGTTTAACTATTGCATCTTTCACTCTAACATGCCCTTTTCTGCAAGCTTTTGTTGCAAGGCTTCTTGTTTTGAAATATCTAACGCACCATAAATATTTGTCAATCCTCATAATAATAAATAGATTCAGTAGTTCTTGATATACAAAAATAGCAGAAAATTGTATCTTGCACCGTAAAAATTACTTTAATGAAAAATCTTAGTTTATTAATGATTATGCTTCTCGTCTTAACGGCGTGTGGTAGTGATGATGATAGAGGACAAATCCAGTTGAGAGACGAAGGAGAGGTGAAGGAAGAAAATGAAGTTTCTATCGAGGATTTCCTTTCAACACATTACTATCAAATGGAGACTAACCAAAGTAACCCTAACTTTGAACGTATTGTTTTTGATTCTATTTCTGATGGGGAAGAAGCAATTATTGATTCTGAGTTTTTGGATTCTAAAACAGTGACGAAAAATGACATTGAATACGAAATTTATTATCTGAAGATTAGAGAAGGTGCATCCTCTGAAAGACATCCGACATTTGCTGACTCTACTTTAGTGACTTATGAAGGTTTTACACTTAAGAATAAAGTTTTTGATGTTTCACCTAACCCAATTTGGTTTGATCTGACACAAATCATTCCTGGATTTTATGAGACATTACCTGAGTTTAGAGGAGGAACAGGTTTTGTAGAAAACCCTGATGGAACTGTGACTTTCAATGATGACTTCGGAATTGGTGCTGCCTTCATTCCATCTGGATTAGGTTATTTTGCTAATCCACCGACGAGTTCACAGATTGCACCTTATGATCCAATCATTTTTACTTTT
This sequence comes from Psychroflexus sp., assembly GCA_030457805.1. Lineage (GTDB taxonomy): Bacteria > Bacteroidota > Bacteroidia > Flavobacteriales > Flavobacteriaceae > Psychroflexus. The sequence continues at coordinate 5,562 of JAKDUG010000093.1, read as the reverse complement.
CAATTGTACAAATCTAGAGAGACTGATCACGATGGTGATGGCATTCCGACTTGGCAGGAGGATGTCAATGGAAATCATGATGTGAATGATGATGATACAGATAAGGATGGAGTGCCAAACTTTTTAGATGCTGATGATGATGGCGATGGTGTTCCAACACGTGAAGAAATCATTATCAATGATGATGGGACGATTGAGTTTCCTGATTCTAATGGCAACGGAACACCTGATTATTTAGATTCAGATTATCCACTTGAATAATTCACTTATTCATTTATAAAATTTAAGTATAAAAAAATCCGATTGTTCTGAACAATCGGATTTTTTATTTAATGTCTTGTTGTTTTTAAACGGCTCTGTTAGGATCAAAACCTTCAAGGAGGTTAGCCACTTGCTGAACAAACTGTCCGCCAAGCGCCCCATTGACAACACGGTGATCGTAACTATGTGATAAAAACATTTTGTAACGAATACCGATAAAGTCACCTTCAGGTGTTTCAATCACTGCAGGTACTTTTCTAATCGCTCCAAGTGCTAGAATCCCGACTTGTGGTTGATTGATAATTGGTGTTCCGAAAACGCTGCCAAAAGTGCCGACGTTCGTCACTGTATAAGTTCCGCCTTGTGTTTCGTCGGGTTTAAGCTTGCCTATTCTTGCACGATTGGCTAAATCATTTACTTTTTTAGCCATACCTAATAGGTTTAACTGGTCTGCGTTATGAATAACAGGGACAATTAAATCGCCATTTGCGAGGGCAGCAGCCATTCCTAAATTAATGTTCTTTTTCTTGATGATTTGTGTGCCATCAACTTGAATATTGATTCCAGGGAAATCTTTAATTGTTTGCGCAACAGCTTCCATAAAGATTGGTGTAAACGTCAATTTCTCACCTTCTCTTTCTTGGAATGCTTTTTTGTGCTTATTTCTCCAGTTCCAAATGTTTGTGACATCAACTTCAATAAACGATTGGACATGCGCAGATGTTTGCTTACTGCTCGTCATGTGACTCGCGATCATTTTACCCATACGTGTCATTTCAGTGACCTCGTCTTCAGCATTGATATTGACAGGTGTCTTTTCTTTTGGAAGCTCTTGAACTGGCGCTTGCGGTGCTGCTTGCGTTTGCTTGGCTGGTTGCTGACCGCGATTCTTCACGTGAGAAAGCATGTCATCTTTCGTGACACGACCTTCTAAACCAGAACCTTGGATCTTCTCTAATTCATCAAGAGAAATGCCTTCTTCCTTAGCGATATTTTTAACCAATGGTGAGTAAAAGCGTGCTGCATCCGCAAAGTTTGGTGCTTTGTCGTTTTGTGCCGCTGCGATATCATTTTCGATGTCTTGTGCAGCTGCTTGTGTTGTTGTGTCTTCTTTTGTCGTTTGGCTGCTAGCAGCTGTATCGTCACTGCCTTCACCTTCAATCTCAATGATTGCAATTGTTTGACCAACTTGCACAACATCATCAACATCAAAAAGTTTTTCTTTTAAAACGCCGTCAACTTCACTTGGTACTTCAGAGTCAACTTTGTCAGTTGCAATTTCTAAAACTGCTTCATCAGCCTCAATCGTATCACCAACTTCTTTTAACCAATTGGTTATTGTTGCCTCAGCAACACTTTCTCCCATCTTAGGAAGTTTTAGTTCGATATTTGCCATATAATTATTGTAATACTTGTTTTAAATGATTTTTTTGCGAATTTACTAAAAAAAAGCCGTTTATGGTTTTAATATTATCATAAATCTAATCCTAAGCTTTCTCCCTGCTTGTCTTTTGAATCGCTACCAACACAAAAATTGAGTTGAGTGGGCTTGATTCTGAACTTTGCAGGTATCTCCCGCCAATTTACAATTTTTTCTATAATTTCTGCATAGCTTATCGCTTTTGCATCAAAGATGACATACTTTTCTTCTAAACTTATTTTATTTAAAAGCGGGATATCTTCTTCTTTGATAAAAATTATATTTTTAAAAGACTGTTCTAAAGTTGTGAAATCACTATTATTTTCTGTGATGATTACGGCTTCATGATAAGTGTTTACCGGCGATTTTTTCTGTGTTTTAAGTGCTTTGAGTTTGAAAAATTTTAACGCGCTTTTCAAACTCAATTCAATGAATTTGTTGCTGTAATGTTTTTGATAAAAAATAAGCATGGCTCCAAAAAAACGATCGTAATACTTTTTATCCTTAAGCGTGCTTTCTCCTTTAAAATGAATTGTTTTAAGCTCGCCAACATAATAGTTGCGCAATCCTTTTTTGAGTAATTTATAACTCAAATCTATGTCCTCGCCATACATGAAGAAATCTTCATCAAACCCATTGTCTGCTGTGTAATCTTCGCGTTTTAAAAACATAAAAGCCCCCACAAGTACGCTGGTTTCTCCACTCTCTTCTGGCGTTAAGCTGTTGTCGTAATATGAATGATCAATGCCTATGAGTTTCTGAAAGGCAACATTTGGATGTGGGATGTTGCGTTTTGATTCAGGTAGATAATGACCGTTCCCATCGATCAGTTGCGTACCTATCGCACCCGTGTTTTTCTGAATTTTGTGAACCTTTAAAAGATCTCTAAAACAGTGTTCACTGACAACCGTGTCAGGATTCAGGATGCAAACATAGGTTCCTTGTGCTTCTTTTACTGCTTGATTGTTGGCTTTTGCAAAGCCAGTATTTTCTTTGTTAGCTATTGTTTTGACTTCTGGGAAATGCTGGTGTGTCAACACAAGGCTTTCATCTTCTGAATTGTTATCAATGACAATAATTTCGGCATCGAGTCCTTGTATTGCTTTGCTGACGCTGTCTAAACAGAGCATTAAATAGTGCGGAACTTTATAGTTCAGAATGACAATGCTGAGTTCCACTTCTTAAGCTTTTAAGGAATTTTCGAAAGGTATGCGGTGCACAATACTTCTTCCTAATGTGACTTCATCTGCGAACTCTAATTCATCACCAACAGAAATTCCACGGGCAATGGTTGATGTTTTGATGTCAAATTTTTCCAGTTGTCTGTAAATGTAAAAATTGGTTGTGTCGCCTTCCATGGTGCTGCTCAGTGCAAAAATGATCTCCTTCATTTCACCTTGTTTGGCTTTTGTAATAAGACTGTCAATCGTTAAGTCGTTCGGGCCAATGCCTTCAATCGGATTTATTTTTCCATTTAAAACATGGTAAACACCTCTGTACTGTTCTGTATTTTCTATCGCCATGATATCACGGATATCTTCAACGATACATACAATAGATTGATCGCGCTTTGGATTTGCACAGATGTCACAAACGGCATTATCAGAAATGTTATGGCAATTTTTACAATGTTTGATTTTGACCTTGAGGTCTAGTAAAGCTTTTGCTAAATCAGTTGTGACTTCTTGATCTTGATTGAGAAGATGCAGAACAAGCCTGAGTGCAGTGCGTTTACCAATGCCTGGCAAAAAGGAAACTTGATCAACAGCTTCTTGAAGTAATTTCGATGAAAATTCCATGCGAGATCTTTTTTACGCTTTGCTGTAAATATAAATTTTTAATCTCAGATAAGCCGTACTTTTTGTATTTTTGACGACTAATTTTGATTTATGCAGCCAAGTCTTATTCTTCTTTTAATAGCCCTTTACTTTGGTGTTTTAATTGTGATTTCTTTTCTGACAAGCCGTGGGGATAAAACTTCGGAGAATGCGGACTTTTTTGTGGCAAGTCGACAGTCACCTTGGTATTTGGTTGCTTTCGGAATGATTGGCGCCTCATTGAGTGGTGTCACTTTTATATCAATACCTGGAACTATTGCCGATACTGGGTTTGGGTATTTTCAGGTTGTTTTGGGTTACACCTTGGGCTACGCTGTTATAGGAAGCGTTTTACTGCCACTCTATTACAGACTGAACTTAACTTCAATTTATGCTTATCTAGAAACAAGGTATGGGAGTTATGCCTACAAAACTGGCGCTAGTTTCTTTGTTTTATCGCGATTAGTCGGCTCGAGTTTTCGACTCTTTTTAGTGGCCAATGTGTTACAACTCATTGTTTTTGACGATCTGAATGTTCCTTATTATGTCACAGTCACAATGACGATCTTTTTGATATGGCTTTATACTTTTAGAAGTGGGATCAAAACAATTGTGTGGACAGATACGCTACAAACCTTTTTTATGCTGTTGGCCATGTTGTTTGCTGTTGGCTTATTAATGCAAAATTTAGACGTGTCTTGGTTTAATTTATCAAGCTATCTCAACTCTCATGAGGAATTTCAGATCTTCTTTTTTGATGATTTAAAAAGCAGCAACTACTTTTTTAAGCAATTTATTTCAGGTGCTTTTATCGCAATTGTGATGACGGGTTTGGATCAAGATATGATGCAGAAAAATTTGACTTGTCGCAGTCTAAAAGATGCCCAGAAAAACATGTTTTGGTTTACAATTGTGTTGGTGATTTCAAACTTTCTCTTCCTATTTTTAGGTCTTTTGTTGATGGATTATGCGGATCAAAATAATTTTACAGAAATTGGAGATTCTCTATTTCCAGCCATTGCTACTTCTGGGGAATTGGGACTTGGATTGGCTGTTTTATTTTGTATAGGTTTAATTGCTGCAGCCTACTCAAGTGCAGATTCTGCTTTGACGTCGCTTACCACTTCAATCAGTATTGACTTAGTTGGCATTCAGAAAAGATATGATGAAAAGAAACAAGTCAAAGTCCGAAAAAGAATTCATGTACTTGTTACCTTTTTACTGATTGTGATCATGATGATTTATAAATATGCCATTACAGATACGAGTTTAATTTATACACTTTTTGAATTTGCAGGCTACACTTATGGGCCATTGCTCGGTCTTTATGCCTTTGGGCTTTTCACAAAATTAAAAGCTACGGATGTATGGATTCCTTTTATAGCTATCGGTGCCTTAGTACTTACTTTTTTCTTGAGCTTGTATTTAGAGACAGTTTACGATTTTGAATTGGGTTTCTTTGTTCTGATTGTCAATGGCGGATTAAGCTTTTTGGGCTTAGTATTGTCCAGTTTGAAGCAAGACCAAAGTGCAAGCGTTTAAGCAAAGTATATTATTTTGTTCAAATATTGTCTGTAGACTTTTGTTTTCAGCACCAGGATTAAAAATAACACGTTTTGCCTTGAGGCTCAAAATGTAATCCTTATAATCATTTTGATGTACTGGATTGAGATATAGTGTGACTGTGTGTATGTTTTGGAAAGCTAAGGGCGTGTCATAAACCTGAATACCTTCAAATTCAAAGCTTTTCTTAGCCAAACCAATAGCTTGATGCTTGTGTTTCTTGAGAAATTTTAAAGCCAAATTTGAGTAACGATCGGGCTTGTCAGAAGCACCGATAACTAATGTTTTTTTAGACATAAATTCAAATTTTAGAGCCTCCTTAAATTAATGGGCTTCAATCTGTTAAACTATGTTAAGGAATGTAACAAATAGGTTTTTTATACGTTTAATATAATAGGAAAACGATTATTGATTAGCCATATATATTGTTCTATTGCCTGTTGCAGTGTTTCATGGTTAGATTAGGTTAGGTTAAATTTGTTGTGCAGCAGGCAATTTTTT
>JAKDUG010000092.1 GCA_030457805.1 Psychroflexus sp. | reverse complement strand
AATACACAATAATATTTGTAATTTCATACATAAAAAACCTAGATAATCATGAAAACAAAACTAATTACAAGTCTATTCGTATTCGCTTTTTTGACTTTTGCATGTCAAAAAGAGACTAAAAAGACAGAAAAAAAAGAGTCTAAAAAAGAAATGAATGAAACCAAAAAGGCTCAAAAAATAAAATTGACCCCTTTCACGGTTTCTGAAAAATTTCCTGACGCCAGCCTAAAACTTGAAGGTGAAGAGCAGATCAGCTTAAAAGAAGGAGAATCAACTTTTAAATTTAACGTTAAAGATTACGAGCTGGGAGCACAAACAAATCGCAATAAAATCCCACAAATCGCTAATTCTGATAAAGGACAACACATTCATGTGATTATTGACAATGAACCTTATTCAGCTCATTACATGCCTGATGTCACTAAAGAATTTGATAAAGGAGAACATGTAATGCTTGCATTTTTATCAAGATCCTATCATGAATCTGTTAAAAATGACAATTCATTTTTAGTGAGAAAACTAAAAGTTGGTGATGTCAAAGAAGACCAAAAAGTAGACATTGACTTTGATGCTGAACATATGTTTTACAGCAGACCTAAAGGAACCTATTCAGGAAAAGATACAGATAAAATTCTGTTAGATTTCTTTTTAGTGAACACCGATCTTTCTGATGATGGAAATAAAGTCTTGGCTCGAATCAATGGAGAGGAATTTGAAATCACAAAATGGCAAGCTTTCATGATTGAAGGTTTACCAATGGGTGAAAATAAAATTGAATTACAACTTGTAGACAATGATGACAAACCAATCGAAGGACCCTACAATACAGTTAAAAGAACGATAACCCTCGAGAAGTAGTTTGTACACGATAAGAATTAAAAGGAGGCCGTCTTAAAAAAGTTGATTTTGTCAACCTAAACTTTTTTAGAATTTTACAGCAACTTGGAAACTGCGTTGTCAAATTCTAAAATCACTCCAAGTTTCAGGAAACACTGACAAACTTCAATCTTTTTGAGGCAGCCTCTTTTTTTATTACTTTTACCCAAAATAATAAAAAGCGTTATGAGTGTTAATCCTTCGGCGAATGCATGGGTTTCTAAACTTTTGAACATCTTGGAAGATCTAAAAATTGATTCGGAAAGACTCTATCCGACTTTGCGTCAAAAAGGTTTTATATACGGAACGAATTTAAGTGAAATTTATCATTCCCCTAATAATCAATTAAATTATACACAAGAAGAATTAGCTAAGCTCAATCTGCTGAGTGCTTTATTTTTTGTTTATAAAAATGAATTTCCAGAAAAAGACATTTCTGATTTTCAAGACCAGCTAATTTTATTTTACGAAAAAATACAAACTGAAAAGAAACATCAATTTTTTGAATGGCCAAGTTTTCGATCAAAGCCAGATGTGCAAATTGAGAAATTGATGCAACAACGCATTAAAGCCAACACAAATCTACTCGAAAAAAGCTTCAGTAATATTGTCACCAACACCTTGCTCAATATTGATGTCGAAAGTTTTAAGGTCTTCTGCCAAGGCAACAATCAAATCATTGCGTTTGCAGCGCATCTCGAAGCTGTACTGATCAATGTAATCAGTATTGGATTACACAAAAAGTCTAAAAAAAGTCGCTACGAAGTTTTATTGATCAAGCTGCTTGAGAGTTCGCTGAGATATCAGGATACACAAATTGAAAATTACGAAGATATCAATGCGATTAATTTCGCTCAGTTTAAAAATAAATCAACGCAACTCTATATCCTAGATGCTGCTGCAATGAGTATTTATAGTGATGAAATTGTCGATGATAGCGAGCGTTTATTTATCCATGAATTAGGAAACATCCTAGATTTAGAAAAAAATGAAGTTGATAAAAGTATCAAAAGTGTGTCATCCTTTGTAAGAAAAAATTACAATAGAATTCCCTATTTTAACGATGCAAATCCCATCAAGAATTTCTATGATAAAACCCATCGTAGCACCACGCTGTTAATTATCAGAAATAAAAATCGTTTGATCAAAGAACTCTCTCAAAGCAAGGAGCTCTTGATCTTACTCAAAAAATCAACGCACGCGGAATTAAGTGTTGAGGAAAAGAAAATCGTCAAACGTCAACTCATGGATATTTTTAAAAGTATCCCATCTTTAGCTATTTTCGCGATTCCTGGAGGCAGTGTTCTCCTCCCGATTATCATCAAATTAATTCCACATCTTTTACCTTCTGCTTTTAATGAGAATTTAGAAGACAATTAATCCTCCTCAAATAAAATACTTTGATAAGCTCCCATATCGGGCATGACTGTCCGATCGACGCCAAGTATATCTAAAGGAACTTGATTGGCCGTTGATTGGTTGGCAGTGCCTTTTGCTGGGGATTCATCACTGATGATCAATTGATTTTCAAATTTATTCTTAAACAAAGGATCAGAATTGAAAATTATGTTTTGATAGATAGAAGTATTTGAGAAATCATAGATTTGCTCATCTACAAATCGATTGTTATAATCATTAAATCGAATAAGCGAATGGTCAAAATTAACATCAAAATCTGCAGCCTCTGAGATTGAATAAGTCAATTCAATATTTTCATTGCCATAGATAATACAATTTGAAAAATCTGCTTTTAAATCAGCGACAAAAACTTGATCTTGGGCTTCAAATTTATTTTCGATGAGTACACTTGGAAACTCACGATAGCTCTTTTGCCAATAATTCACGAAAGTACAATGCTTAAAGTCATAAGTTCCGCCCAAAGACAAATTTAAAGAAGCCTGACCTGAATTATTAATGACTAAATTCTCTGCCGTCACATGCCCAGTTCGCGCAAGCAAACCAACATTTGAAGAATTGTATATCTGTGTGTTTTTTATCTGTAAAGTCGGATTCTGACTGCCATCATTTGAATCCATCAAAATACCGACACTGGCATTTTTAATAGTGACATGATCAAAAATATGATTTGTACTGCCTTGCGTGAGCCACACAGAATTCCACTGTCCTGGTACATCGGCGTACTCAGGTTCCAGACGATCAGAATCAAGAATTATTTCATTTTCTAATAAATCAGCGTCATTACTGACATCTCCAATGGCATGAATAGAAGCTGCATTAGCAGCAATCAAACCACTATCTTCATGAAAGTGTAAACGTGCCCCAGGTTGAATCTCTAATGTTTTTTGAGAGGGAATTCCTGCAAAACCATAAATTACATAAGGTTTTTCGTTGGTCATGGTCAGTTCATTATTTTCTAAATAGAAGCCATCAATCCGGATTTCTTCACCATCGGCATCTAATCCTAAGGATAAGGTTTCTGTGGTGCCGTCTGGATAACGCTCAGGGTACAAAAAAACAGCATCCTTAATGAGCGTCACCAGCTCAACTTCTTGCTGAGCGGAAGTGTGGTCAAAAACGAGTTTATCTGTATACAAAAATTCAAGTGAATTTTGACTTAAGTCTTTAATATCCGCAGTCAGTTCTACAAAAACATATACACTATCCTTCGCCAACAGCTCTACATCATTCAGTCGTTTTCCCGAGCGTCCATTCACATTCAATCGGAAATAAGAATTTTCACCTTGGCCTAAACTCACTTGCGGAATACTAATATCGTGATTAGATTGGTTGTACACTTTCAGTTGATAAGTACTTGAACCGATGGAAGAAAACACGGTATCCAAATAAAGTGTATCCTTTGAAAAGGCCAAATTATCTGATGTGCTCATGCTTGTACTAAAATCTTCACGACAAGAGCTCACACTGATAATCACAGTGAAGATGCCAATAATAACTGCAAGTTTTCTGATCATAGGTTTTTTATTTTTTACTCAGTTCAATTTCAAAAAGTTTATCCCAGTTTTTCCCTGTCACATAAAATTTTTCTGTTTTCGGGTAATAAGCAATTCCATTTAAAACATCTAACTCTGGATGTTTTGTCACTTTTGATTTTAAACCACGTAAATCAATCAAGCCTTCAACTGCACCAGTTTTTGGATCAAAAATAACAACACCATCTTTCAAATAAGTATTGGCATATATTTTACCATCAACATATTCAAGCTCGTTAAGCCCTTTTAGGACAGTCGAGTTAGTGACCGCCTGAAAATAATCAACTTCTTCTAAAGTTTCAGGATCTAAACGCCAGATTTTATCAGATCCATCTGTTTTATAAAGCCATTTTCCATCATAGCATAATCCCCAACCTTCTTTACTTTGGTTGTATTTAAATTTCCCTGTGCGTTCAAACTTATCAGCATCATAAATTAGACCTTCCTCAGCTTGATAAGTCAACTGGATAATACGGTCATCAATAAAAGTAAGACCTTCTCCAAAATAATAATCTTCAAGATTGATTTGATCGTAAATTTTACCAGTTTCATAATCTAGTTTACGCAAACTTGAGCGACCACGCATTCCCGTACTTTCATACAAAGTATCCTTATAAAACTCTAAACCTTGCGTGTAAGCTTTAATATCATGAGGAAATGTGTTTGTAATTTCATAGGAATAAAAATCTGGTTTTTTATAGTGATGAACAATGACACTTTGTTTTAAATGAATATGCTCACCATCGACATCAACATCGACGTGAAGTGTATGTGTTCCCAGCTTTGCATCTTCCAAATGAAGTGCGATATCTGTGTCTGCTTCAATTTCAATCTCTTGCTCTAAGAAACGAACAACAATAGAGTTCACGGCGTAGTCTTTAGGGTTTAAAACTTTTAATTTCAGATCCTGATTTGAATTTAGCTCCTTTTGATTGAGCAGAGAAATTTTAAAATCTGTTTTTTTTGGTGTCGAACAAGAGAAAAGAGTCAGTACTAAAATAATGACAATCAATTTATTAGGAAACATGGGCTGATTTTCTTAAAAAAGTTTTCGCTAAAATAAGAATTTTAAAGTAAAACAAGCTTGTAAAATTTAAATTAGATTGTATATTTGCACCGGCAAGTCCTACACAACTAGCTCCTGTCGAATCCTCCAGGGCGGGAACGCAGCAAAGGTAGATGGTTGTAGCAGTGTGATGTAGGTAGCTTGCCATTTTTTATGCCTTTTATTTACCTTCCTCATTTTTTTCTTAACTCAATTTATCGGATATTTGCGCAAAAATAATCATGGCGCAAGAAATCGTTTTTATTACAGGTGCTTCTTCAGGCATCGGGCAATCGATAGGTAAATTTCTCGCGCAGAAAGATTACAAAGTTTACGGCACAAGTCGCCGACCCCAACCAAAATCTAAAAACGGAATCCACTTCCTTCAACTTGACATTACATCTTCTGAAAGCATAGAAAAAGCAACACGAGATTTGATTGCTCACGAAGGTAAAATAGATATTCTCATCAATAATGCTGGCGTTGGTATTTCAGGACCGATTGAAGAAATCCCTGATGAAGAAACTTACAAGGTTTTTCAAACCAATTATTTTGGACCTGTTCAATTGATCAATCGCGTTTTACCACATATGCGCCAAGCTGATAAAGGTTTGATCATCAATATCACTTCTATTGCAGGCTATATGGGATTGCCATTTCGCGGACATTATTCAGCGAGCAAAGGAGCCTTACAAACAGTCACTGAAGCTTACCGCTTAGAGTTAAGACATACAAACATCCACTTGACAACAATAGCGCCAGGGGATTTCTCGACAAACATAGCGGCTGGTCGCTACCACGCCCCTATTAATGAAAACTCTTCTTACAAGGCAAATTACGAACTTTCATTAAACTTGATGAATGCGCATGTCGATGAAGGTTCAAACCCTGAACAAATTGCAGAAAAAGTCTATGAAGTGATTCAGAAAAAATCGCCTAAAGTCCATTATAAAGTTGGTGATTTTTTACAGAAAATATCACCAAAACTCAAGGGCTTATTATCCGATAGATTTTACGAAAGAATATTAGCAAATCATTATAAACTTTAAAAAACACAACAGATGAAATTTTTCATTGACACAGCAAACCTCGATCAAATTAAAGAGGCGCAAGATTTAGGAATCTTAGACGGCGTAACAACTAACCCATCATTGATGGCAAAAGAAGGAATCACTGGAGATGACAGTATTATTGATCATTATAAAAAAATCTGTGATATCGTAGATGGTGATGTGAGTGCTGAAGTTATTTCTACAGACTTTGAAGGCATGGTTAAAGAAGGAGAAGCTTTGGCTGCGCTTAACGACCAAATCGTCGTAAAAGTGCCGATGATTAAAGAAGGCATCAAAGCAATTAAATACTTTTCAGACAAAGGGATTAAGACCAATTGTACACTTGTATTTTCAGTGGGTCAAGCCATTTTAGCTGCAAAAGCTGGAGCCACTTATGTCTCTCCATTTATTGGCCGTTTGGATGATATCTCTACTGATGGTTTAAACCTAATTGAAGAAATGCGTTTAGTTTATGACAATTACATGTACGAAACGCAAATATTAGCTGCATCGGTTAGACATACTATGCATATTGTCGATTGTGCTAAAATTGGTGCAGATGTCATGACTGGTCCTTTATCATCAATTGAAGGACTCCTCAAACACCCTTTAACTGACATTGGTTTAGAGAAGTTTTTAGCTGATCACAAAAAATCAAACGCTTAACTTTCTTTTAAAAGAAAATTATTTTTAATAAAAAGAGGCAAATTTGCCTCTTTTTTGAATTTAATATGTGATACGAAGTCTCTAATAAAGATCAATAAGAAATTGATTATCGAGTAAATTAACGCGAGACTCAAAAATAAAAACCCCTGATATTTCTAAAATATCAGGGGTTTTTTGATGTTAACAAGGCATTGACCTGAGAAGCTGTATCACTTTTTTATGCTGATCTTCTAAATAATCAAGATGGGTGACAATTCGCATCTTTCCCTCGCCCATCGTACTAATTCTGATTTTATTCTTTTCCAAATACGCTAAAAAATCAGATGCTTTAACAGCTGATTTTTTTTAAATAAAAAATAACAATATTCGTTTCGACTGGTTCTACATCAGCGATATAATCCTGGCCTAATAATGTTTCAGCTATTTCTTTTGCACGACGGTGGTCATCTTTTAAACGATCAACCTGATGCTGTAAAGCATAATAAGCAGCGGCAGCGGCAAAACCTACTTGACGCATCCCACCACCCAATATTTTTCGCACACGCATTGCTTTATCCATCACTTCTTTATTACCGAGTAAGATTGTACCCATCGGGGCGCCAAGACCTTTAGACAAACAAATAGAAATAGTATCAAATAATTCACCATAGACTTTTGGATCGTGTTTTTGAGCAACTATCGCATTGAATAAACGCGCTCCATCTAAGTGCAATTTTAAATCATTTTTCTCACAAACATTTTTGATGGCTTTGATGTCATCTAAGGCATAACAAGCTCCACCACCTTTATTAGTTGTGTTTTCTAAACAGACCAAAGCTGACAATGGACTGTGATAAAAATCGGGTGGATTCACTGCATTTTCAACTTGCTCTGCCGTTATTTTTCCACGATCACCATCGATTAATTTGCAAGATACACCACTGTTGAAAGCAGCACCACCTCCTTCAAAATTATAAACATGTGCCCATTTATCACAAATTAATTGGTCTCCAGGTTGTGTCAAAAGTTTAATCGCTGCTTGGTTAGCCATTGTTCCTGTTGGAAAATAAAGCGCTGCATCCATTCCAAACAAGGAAGCCATGTATTCTTCAAGCTGATTTACACTCGGATCTTCCTTATAGACATCATCACCCACTTCTGCTTTGACCATATAATCTAGCATTCCTGAAGTTGGCTTCGTCACTGTATCACTTCTTAAATCAATCATTATTTTTTATATCAAAATAAAGATAATTCTATTGAATACACTTTTTATATTTCCT
>JAKDUG010000091.1 GCA_030457805.1 Psychroflexus sp. | reverse complement strand
TATAGAAAGCTTTAAAAAAGAAGAATTCAATTTATATTCAAAGACTATGAGAAAATCACTTTTACTTCTATCATTATCTCTATTCTCTGTGGGGCTGTTTGCTCAGGAAGAAAAGAAAGAGGAATTTAAACCTTCTATTAAATATGGAATTGGCTTAGTGGGTCAAACCTCATACCAACAAACAAGCGATGACCAAGGCTACACCATGAATTGGGCAGGGCTGAAAAAAGGATTTGTGCATACTAATGTTTTCTTGACGCCAAAACTAAGTGGTAAATTAATGGTAGGGTTACACAGCCCACAGGTGAAGGTTTTTGATTTTCATCTTCAGTATGATTTTAATGAATATATAGGTGTAAAAGCAGGACGTTTTAAAGGGGCTGGACCTCGAACGCACTTTCAAGATGCGATATATGACCAGGAATTTACTGAGATTCCATATTCTGTGACTGAATTTGCTCGCGGCATGGGAGTCGCTGACTTCAGAAGATACGGTATCCAACTTCAAGGAGATTGGGAGTTTATAAACTATAAATTATTTTGGCACGATAGCGATGGTCTGCGCAGAAGTGTCCCTAGCCAGCAGTTTATCGATAAGCAAGAAAACCAAGAATCTAATGTCGGCTTAAAATTGACAAACTTTGATCTGTTTTTAAGTTTCACACCTTTAAAGGATGCTGAGTTTGGCGGCCATGTTGGTAGAAGTAGCCTTCCTGGAATGGGAAGAAAATCGGTTACTCACCATTCCTTATTCTTTTATTACAGACCAAACAATTTTGAATTTAAGGCAGATTATTTGTCCTATCCAGATGTGATTTTTGATGGTGGCTTCACCCCAGATTCGGATGATTTTTCTTACCACTCTTATAATACAGTCAATAAAAAAGGCTATTCTCTTTTAGCTGGCTATAATTTTAACTCACAATGGAAAGCCTCGCTTCGATACGAACATTTTGATCATGGTTCATTAGGGGAAACGCCTTCAAAAAACTATGAAGAGTTAGACATTTATACCGCCGGGATAACCTTCTTCCCTCTTAAAGGTAATAAACGCACGAAGCTGGTTCTGTTTTATGAGCATTTTGATGAAAGTAAAACTACACCAGGCTTTGATCGTCCTAATGATATTATTGCACTGTCTTATCAGCTCGTCTTAATCAGATAAAAATAACTTCATCCTGTTTTCATTTTTGATTAGGGGAAACCGTCTCATTTTAAATAGTGAGACGGTTTTTATGTTAGAAAACTTTATTTATGCAGTCAAGCGACAGCCTGTAAATTGAGAATTTTCAGAAGACACATCGCCTATTTTCGGATGAGTCCCCCATGTCCATTAGGCTAATTAACTACGACTATTCCAAAAAACGAAGAATAGAACCTTTCTAAATAACTTATTATCACTCATAACTGATATAAGTCATTCCTTACGGGTGCCATATAGCGTAATTTTACCTTGTATAGTAAATGTTGATAGTAAGTAAAAACTATTCAAAAAAAAATGAGATCTTGAAAGGCTCTATTTGTAAAGCATTTTTACTTCATAACCTTTGGACAGTTCATTCACAGAATGCAAAAATTCAGAAAACGGTCAAATTTCTATTAGTTAGATGGTTATTTGTTAGTGTCATCGGCATATCGCAAAACTGAATTAAGTTAGAATATTTCTTAACAACAAGATTAAAGGGATTAATAACGAATTCCTGAAAACGCTAAACTTATGTCTTATGATTTGGATTGAACTATTAATCGTGCTCCTATTCATTTTAATAGGGGCCAGAATGGGAGGTATCGGAATTGGCTACGCAGGTGGTGCTGGAGTCATTGTACTTACCATGATTTTTGGCTTAGAGGCCGGCTCCATCCCTGTGGATGTTATTCTGATTATCATGTCGGTGATTGCGGCAATTGCGGCCATGCAAAATGCAGGAGGATTGGATTATCTGGTCAATGTTTCTGAAAAGATACTTCGTAAAAACCCAAAACGTGTCACTTTTATCGCGCCAGCGGTCACTTACTTTATGACTTTACTTTCAGGTACAGGCCACACCGTCTATGCTGCACTACCAGTCATTACTGAGGTTTCTAAAGAAGGTAATGTTCGGCCATCAAAACCTTTGAGTATTTCGGTAGTCGCTTCTCAAATTGCGATTACTGCTTCTCCCATATCTGCAGCTGTCGTCATTTTTGCGGATTATCTTGAGCCCTTTGGTGTTTCCTATCTTCAATTATTAGGAGTTGCGATACCCACCACTTTTTTGGCAGTCATGGGTGGCGCTTTTGTTTCCAACTTAATGGAAAAACCTTTGGATAAAGATCCTATTTATTTAAAACGAGAAGCAAAAGGTCTTGTCAAGCATCTGGATAAAAATCAGCATGAAGACTCTAAAGGTGCCAAATATTCTGTCGGTATTTTTCTAATAGCAATCATTATCGTGGTCGCTTATGCCACTTTAACTTCTGAAAACATAGGCGTCATAACAAATGCCACAATTTCTCGAAACCAGGCAATCATTGCTATTATGCTTATGGCAGCCGCCGCCATTACTTTGGTTTGTAAAATAAACATAGGTCAGGTCACAAACATGTCCACCTTTAAATCAGGTATGAGTGCCTGTGTCTGTGTCTTAGGAGTAGCTTGGCTCGGGGATACCTTTGTGAGCAACCATATTGAGGAAATCAAAGAAGCTGCTGGAGGACTCTTAAATGATTATTCATGGTTATTAGCAGTTATTCTGTTTTTCGCAAGTATGCTACTGTATTCACAAGCCGCTACAACAGTTGCATTGATGCCAGCTGCGCTCTCTTTAGGAGTGGCCCCAATTGCGGCAATAGCATCCTTTGCAGCGGTGAGTGCATTGTTTGTCCTACCGACTTACCCAACTTTGATCGCCGCTGTGGAAATGGATGATACCGGAACCACCAGAATAGGAAAATATGTTTTTAACCACTCTTTCCTCATTCCAGGTGTCGTGACCATCGCCTTGAGTGTAATTTTTGGATTCGTGATTGGGGGAATAATACTCTAAATTTAGCTTAAATAAATTAATAATTAAAAAAAATGATATTATGAAAACTAGAAAAGAAGAAGATTTATTAGGACAATTAGATATCAAGGATGATGTTTATTACGGCGTCCACACTCAACGTGCCTTCAATAATTTCCAAATTTCAAATGGAAAGATAGGTGATTATCCAATATTTATAAAAGGCATGGTCACAACTAAAAAAGCTTGTGCCTTTGCTAATAAAGAAATCGGAACGGTCCCTAAAAAACAAGCAGACATGATTATTGAGGCTTGTGACGAGATCTTGAATAATATGGAAAAATATATCGAATACTTTCCGATTGATGTTTTTCAGGGAGGCGCTGGAACTTCAGTTAACATGAATACCAATGAAGTTATTACGAATGTGGCACTTACTTTAAATGGCCATCCAAAAGGCAGTTATGATATTCTGCATCCGAATGACCATGTTAATAAATCTCAATCGACTAATGATGCTTATCCAACTGGTTTTCGCGTTGCCATATTTTATTATATCAACCATTTGCTTGAAAAAATCAATATTCTAACTAATCAATTTGATAGAAAGAGTGCTGAATTTAGAAAAGTTATTAAGATGGGAAGAACACAAATGCAAGATGCAGTCCCAATGTCTTTAGGTGACGAGTTTTCAGCTTGGTCAACAAATTTAAAAGAAGAAACAAAAAATCTCAAGGCTTGTAGAGACCTTATTCTCCCAGTTAATTTAGGCGGTACAGCAATAGGAACACGCGTCAATGCACCTGATGGATTTACAGAACTTTCAATAGGATATTTACAAAAATTTACAAAGGCAAGTTTTGTTGAAGCTGAAGATCTTATTGAGGCAACATCAGATTGTGGTGACTATGTGACTATTTCTGGCGCTTTAAAAAGAACATCTGTCAAAGTTTCAAAAATCTGTAACGATTTACGTTTGCTTTCTTCAGGACCTCGTTGCGGATTAAATGAAATTAATCTGCCGCAAATGCAAGCTGGGTCATCTATTATGCCAGCTAAAGTTAATCCTGTTATTCCAGAAGTTGTGAACCAAGTTTGTTTTAAAATTATAGGTAATGATGCAACAGTTTCTTTTGCTGCTGAAGCAGGACAATTGCAACTTAATGTTAATGAACCTGTGATGGCACAATGCTTATTTGAGTCAATGGAACTATTGTCAAATGCCATTGAAACACTTGCTAGAAAATGTATTTCAGGCATCACAGCTAACGCTGAACATACCAAAAAAATGGTTTACAACTCTGTAGGATTAATCACTTTTCTTAATCCTTATATAGGTCACCATATGGGAGATGTAATCGGGAAAGAAGCAGTTGCAACAGGAAAAACAATTAGAGAACTTATTCTTGAAAAAGAATTGCTCTCTGAAGAGGAATTGGATAAAATTTTAAGTCCTGAGAATCTTATGCATCCGAAATATACTGCAGGGATTAAAAAATAAAATATTGCTATAAAATTAACCAGTGATAGAAATAATGGAAATGCTCGCTATGTGAAAGCAAAATTTTGTAGCTGATTAAAAAAATGTAAAAAAAATCACTGGAGCACATCAATGACTGTTAATAGTTTTTTAGAATAAAACTATCATGCTTAATAAGCAAATTAATTAATGTTTAATACATAAATCTCATTAAAATGAAAACTTTCAAATTATTTAGACATGCGCTTTTACTTGTTTTAGTTATTGGTTTAACTAATATAAGTTTTGCTCAAAACAAAGACCTTCCTCACGTGGTCATTCTCGCGACTGGAGGAACCATTGCTGGTACAGCTGAAGGTAGTAATCAAGCAGGATACACAGCTGGACAATTAGGCATCAATACGATGATTGATGCAGCACCAGGGATTAAAGAACTAGCCAATATTACTGGAGAACAAATTTCTAACGTTGGCTCACAAGATATGTCAATAGACATTTGGTTAAAGCTCGCTAAAAAAGCGAATGAATTATTAGCTTCAGATGATGTTGATGGTATCGTTATCACACACGGAACTGATACACAAGAAGAGACAGCTTATTTCTTGAGTTTAGTTGTTGACAGTAACAAACCTATTGTCACTACTGGAGCAATGCGACCAGCGACTGCTCTGAGTGCTGAAGGGCCGTTGAATCTTTACAATGCTGTAGCTGTAGCTGCAAGTCCAAAATCAAAAGGGCATGGCGTAACTGTTGTTATGAACGATCAAATTCATGCAGCGCATGATGTGACCAAGTTTAACACAACAGCTGTACAGAGTTTTATGTCACCAATAGAAGGTCAAATCGGTAGTGTGATTTATGGCGATATAGAATACTTCAGAAAACCATACAGTACACATACAACAAAAAGCGTATTTTCTGTTAAGGGCGTTAAATCTCTTCCTCGTGTAGATATTATTTATGCTTATGCAGATATGCCTGCAGATTTTGTAACAAGTTCTATTAAAAAAGGTGCAAAAGGCATCGTTATAGCAGGTGTAGGTAATGGAAATATGAATGCAGCAACTCTTAAAGAAGTTAAGAAAGCAACAGATAAAGGAATTGTTGTCGTTAGAAGTACACGTGTTCCTCTTGGTGATGTATTGCGAAATGCAGAAGTCAATGACGATGAGTACAAAACCATTGTTTCTGATGAACTTAATCCTGCAAAAGCAAGAGTTTTATTAATGCTAACTCTCTTAAAAGACCGAAGCCTCAACGAAATCCAAGAAATATTTTTCAATTATTAATAATTCTTGTTTTACGTTTTAATTATCATACAAAGCTTAACGAGCTTGAGTTTTATATGATTTAACCTTTATAAAATCAGTCTCAGACTGATGAGACTGATTTTTATGAAGTGTGTAGTTTAATTTATGAACATTAAAATTATAATCATGAAACTTAAAAATCTTTTACTACTTATTCTGGTTTTTGGAGCTTCCCAAATAAGTTTTTCACAATTGAAACAAGCCGATACAGTATCAACTTACAAGTCTATAATTCCTGTTGAAAGACAAAGTTTACTGAGCAATGTAGATTTGATTGCAAACATGCAATTTGGCCACAGTAGTGACTGGGATGATGGCAGCTGGCAAGGTTCTAAATTTAACATGAATCAATTTAGAATGGAAATAAGAGGATGGGTGACAGAAAAATTACATTTCCGTTTTAGACACCGTTATACTAGTTCTTTTGAACCACAAAGTGTTGATAACATTATAAAAGGGGTTGATTACGCCGCATTAACTTTTAAAGTAAATGAAAAGTGGTCTATTACTGCCGGTAAAATGGCGACAGATTGGGGTGGTATCGAATTTGACTTGAACCCTATTGATATCTATACTTATTCAGACATTATCGAACAAGCTGACAACTATCTCGCTGGTGTAGGAGCTACATACCAAGCAACAAAAGACCATTCATTTGGATTACAACTTCTTAACCCAAGAACACAGACAGCCGAAGAAATCTACGGTGAAGATGTCATTATCGGAGGGGATATTGAAACTGCAAAAGCGCCTTGGGCTGGTGTTTTCAACTGGCGCGGTAGCTTCTTTGATGGAAAATTAAATACTTTATGGCATTACTCTGTATTTAATGAGGGTGATGATGATTTCCAGAACTACATGGCCTTTGGTCAACAACTTAACTTAAATAAATGGAGTATCGCCTATGACTACAAATTAAGTTTAGAAGATGTAGATAGAACTGGTATCATTAGGAATCTTATCTCGACTAATGATCAAACATACGTTTTAAGAAACACACGATACGAAAGTCACTGGCTGAGTGTACAGCATCGAATACATCCGCAATGGCAATTAAGTTTAACTGCATTTGTTGATTTCTCATCTGTAAAAAATGAAATGGGTGATTACAAAAAAGTAAGAAATGCATATTCATACATACCTGCTATTGAGTATTATCCTTTTGAGGATTACAACGTAAAGTTATTCGTCAATTATGTTGGTAGAGTGTTCCGTTACACTGATTTTGCTAAGGATACATTTAACTTATCTAATGGAGATACAGGAAGATTGTCTTTTGGAGTCATAACGCCTTTAAATTTCCTTTAAAACCTAAATTAATCAATATAAGATCATAAAAAGTTGTCTAGTCCTAAATAATCGATACAGATTATTTAAAGGATTAGATTTATTAATTAAAGCTGAACAAAGACGTCTTTGTTCAGCTTTTTTTATTGATGCCTCTTTATAATACTCAGGTTAAAGAATATTATAATCTTTGGGTCATCATATCGCTTAGCTTAATTCAACTGATGACGGAATACTCATTTGAGTAATTATAGTAAGCATAAAACAAGTTAAGAAAGACTTTCAATCATATAACCAAATATATTCTAACATAAAAAATGATGACTCACCTGTACTTCATATGTAGATGATGTCAACTCACAAGCATTTATGGTTAGCATATTTCCTATTCATTAATAATTAATGACCTACTTATTGCATTAGTTTTCACCCTGATGAATTAATTCAAATCAAACACAACTCTCGTTTATTTAAGAGTATAAAATTCATGAATAAACCAAGAAACTCATTTACACATTTGCGCTCAACCATTATTATTTAGAGGGCAAAGATTTCTGATTTTACTGAAGCTTTAATAACAAGCATCATTAATAAAAAAAGCCTTGGCTGATAAGACAACCAAGGCTTCTGAACAAAAATCAATTAATTAGGTTAGTTAAACTTTCTCTAGTGTTGCCGGAATACCTTGTCTGACAGATGAACCTGTTGCCCAGTCCAACCAAGTACTTTCTACTTCTTTACGTGTTGGATCTCCGATACCGAGATCGTTGAGATTAACACCATTACCAGCCTTGGCGTCGTGCATAATAACTTCGCCATCTAAAATTTGTTCAGTTGCGCCGAAACCTTTATGTCCCCAACCGTGTTCTATAGCAATAACACCGCGAGCAACACCATCGAGTAAAGCAATATTGGCTTCTACATATTTTGCAGGCGTTTTGATCTTAACGC
>JAKDUG010000090.1 GCA_030457805.1 Psychroflexus sp. | reverse complement strand
TTTTTTGGTTCGACGACAGTTTTCAATTCAAAGTTTGATGTAAAGAATGATCCTGAAGAGATTGTGATTGATTTTGGAGAGAGTCGTGTTGTGGATATGTCGGCGATAGAAACACTTAATAAATTGACCGAGCGCTATCAGAAAAATGGTAAAACGGTTCACCTAAAACACTTAAGTCCAGATTGTCGGAAATTGTTGAAGAATGCTGATAAAATTATAGATGTTAATATTTTAGAAGACCCAAATTATAAGGTTGTTTCAGATAATTTTGATTGAAAATACAATAAATCTTGAATGGTATAGTTCTTGATTTAGAAGAGTAAAAGAGGAGTGATTGTCTCTTTTTATTTTAGTTATATTAGTTGATTGTTGAAACCTCATAGAGTTGAACTTTATGAGGTTTTTTTTATGCTTTTTTCGCTTTCAACTTTTCTTGTAGCATTTTGAGTTCATCTCTATAGCGCGCGGCTTGCACAAAGTCTAAATCTTTTGCAGCAAGTTCCATTTTCTGTCTCGCTTTTTTGACTTCTTTTTTTAAATCTTTGTTAGAATAGAGTTCAGCAGCTTCTTCAGCAGCCGCTAAAGTCGGTTGATCAATAATCTCGTAATCTTCTTTTTTAGAGCCTCCAAAAGTATCGTCTATTCTTTTGTTTATAGCCTGTGGCGTGATGTTGTGATCTGTGTTGTACTTCATTTGTTTGGTACGCCGGTATTCTGTTTCATCAATTGTTTTCTGCATGCTGTCTGTAATGCGATCAGCATACATAATCGCTTTCCCTTCAAGGTGACGTGCAGCACGACCTATTGTCTGTGTTAGCGTTCGATGACTTCTTAAGAAACCTTCTTTATCGGCATCTAGAATAGTCACTAATGAAACTTCTGGTAAGTCCAGCCCTTCTCTTAAAAGATTGACACCAACCAAAACATCAAAGACTCCCTTCCGAAGATCAGTCATGATTTCGACACGTTCTAAAGTGTCTATATCACTGTGGATATAGCGTGTTTTAATATTGACGCGCATCAGATACTTTGTCAGTTCCTCAGCCATTCTTTTTGTCAGGGTTGTCACAAGCACACGCTGATCTTTGTCTACGCGTTTATGGATTTCTTCAATCAAATCATCAATTTGATTTTGACTAGGTCTGACTTCGATGATTGGATCTAAAAGCCCTGTGGGTCTGATGACTTGTTCCACATAAATCCCTTCAGAGTTCCGAAGTTCATAATCGGCAGGTGTAGCACTGACATAGACAACTTGGTTTTGTAGTGCTTCAAACTCTTCCAGTTTTAAAGGTCTGTTATCAATAGCTGCAGGTAGACGAAAGCCGTATTCTACTAAATTTTCTTTTCTGGATCTGTCACCGCCATACATTGCGCTCACTTGAGAAATGGTCACGTGGCTTTCATCAACAAGCATTAAATAGTCATCTGGAAAGTAATCGAGTAAGCAGAATGGCCGTGTTCCTGGATTCCTGCCGTCGAGATAACGTGAGTAATTTTCAATACCAGAGCAATAGCCTAATTCCTTGATCATTTCTAAATCAAAATTTGTGCGTTCTTCAATTCTTTTGGCTTCTGTTGGTTTTCCAATTTTCTCAAAATACTTGATCTGTTTACCCAAATCAATTGCGATTTGATCAATCGCTTGATTGATGACTTCAGGTGAGGTGACAAAAATATTAGCTGGATAGATATTTAGTTTTTCATAATTGGCCATGACTTCATTTGTCTGCGGATCAAAGGCTTCAATTTCTTCAATTTCATCTCCAAAAAAATGAATGCGATAGGCGTGATCGGCATAGCCTGGAAATACATCTAATGTGTCACCTTTTATTCTAAAGTTACCATGTGTGAATTCAGCTTCCGTTCTAGCGTATAAACTTTGTACTAAGTTTTTGAGGAGTTTTGTTCTAGAAATTTCTTGATCAACCTCGATGTTGATAACGTTTTTCTTGAATTCTGCTGGGTTTCCAATACCGTATAAACAGCTGACAGAAGCAACCACCAATACATCGCGTCGGCCAGAGAGAAGAGAAGAAGTAGTGCTTAGACGCAGCTTTTCAATCTCATCATTAATAGATAGGTCTTTTTCAATATAAGTCCCTGTTGATGGGATATAAGCTTCGGGTTGATAGTAATCGTAATAAGATACGAAATACTCAATTGCACTGTCAGGGAAAAAAGATTTGAACTCTGCGTAAAGCTGAGCTGCTAGTGTTTTATTGTGTGCTAAAACAAGTGTTGGTTTTTGGACTTGTTCAACAAGATTAGCCATGGTAAAGGTTTTACCAGAGCCTGTCACACCGAGCAATGTTTGGTAGCGCTCGTTGTTTTGGATTCCTTTGACTAATTTATCAATTGCCTGAGGTTGATCTCCCGTTGGCTGATAATCAGAAGCAATTTGAAATTTCATTCCGAATTTTTAAACGAAAGTACTTTGTCTACTTCAAAAACCAAAACAATTTAGGATAGCTTTGAAGCTTGTTTTAGGACACTAGCGTTTTAATGTAAAATGACCACGAAATAATTCGCCATCTAGCATTTCAATTCGATACCAATAATCATTTGACGGCATATTCTTGCCGCGATAAGTGCCATCCCAACCTTGCTCACCTGGCTCAAAGCTATAAAGATGTTTTCCATAACGGTCAAAGATATGAATTTCAGCAATGCGATCATTTGTTAAGATGACACCTTTTAAACGCCAATAATCATTATGTCCATCCTCATTTGGTGTAAAGAAATTTGGAATACCGAGTAGACCAACACGATCAGAAACAATGCCACATCCGTTTTTATCACGAATGAAAATATCATAAATACCTGATCTTAGATTTTCGAAAACAGGCTCGTCTTGAAAGTGATCAGGGGTGCCGATGGCATATTCATAATCTCCGTCACTGGGATCTTCCAATACAATGACAATTTGATTGTTAGCAACTGTTGCTTCCTTTATCTGAAGTGTGAAATTCGCAGTGCTTGAATAGGAAATACTGAAATTTCGTATTGCGTTACAGCCCGTTGTTTCATCGGTGACAATAACAGAAAATTCCCCATCAGAATTCACTTCTATGCTTTCTGTGATCTCTCCTGTTGACCATAAATACGCGTATGTACTTGTTGAATCTGATGCCACACCAGAAGATAAGGTCAGTGTTTCCGGATAGGTATCTTTACAATAAATAAGCTCTAAATCATATGCCAAAACAGGAGCTTTTGTGTGTTCTAATGTGATGTGCACGAAGGCGATGCAAATGTCATCAGTCACTATCTTGGCAACAATGATTTGATTGTTGCCAAGGCTTTGATAATTGACGGTGTTTGTAATTTCATTTGTGTTGTTTTGCGCATCCTCTTCATTTAAAAAATAACTGATATCTACTGTACTTGTTGTCAAATCCACATTTTGGGTCATTTGAGGAATAGCTTCATTAAGATCAAAGATGGCGTAAGCATTCTCTGCGGGATCACATTCATAAAGATGTGCTTCTTCAAATTCTGGCGCAGCTGTAAAAGTGATTTTGGCCGTGCCAACCAAAGGACAACTTCCATCATTTTGATCAACTTCTAATTTATAAAATTGGGTGTAAGGGAAGCTGACATTCTCAGGGGAAGAAACGTTAATGCTAGATCCTGTTTCGCCAGCTATAAGTTGGTCGTCTTGATACCATCTGTAGTCGGCTCCAGGAATATCAATATAGGCTAATGTGAAAGTTTCATCTTCACAGAGGTCAACTTGGTTTGAAAAGAAATCACCAATATCAACAATGTCTATTTTGTCTAAAAATAAAGACTGGATAAATGGAGGTAAACCAAATAGGCTATTCTTACCGTCGAGATCTACTGCGCCACTGCTGACTGTTGAGGCATAATTAGAATCCACACCTATTTCTTCGGGGTTTTTAATGACACCCAATCTTGTTTTGCCTAGAAGTGCAGTGTAAATTCTGCCATCTGGTCCTAATTGAAGTGCGCCTTTTTGTAGATTATCTTGAGAAATAATTGTTCCTGAATCCTCAACTGCATCTGCTTCTAAATCCCATTGGTAAATAGATACATTATTAATGGTTGCATAGGCTTTAGAGGATGAGGAAGAAAACTCAGCGCCATACGCATTGACATCATCAATTAAAAGTGTCGGGTTTGAAACATGACCTGATGTATTGTCAAAATCAAACAAATACACATTGCCGTCACCATCATCTTGACTGAGCTGGCCTTGGTTGTAATTCATAGTGTTGTGGGCCACAATGATTTTTTGACCATTTGGCGATGCTTTCATATAGCCCAAGGCAGCACGCCTGTAATTATCTATTGTCACAGCTGGTCCAACTTGGCTTGTGACAGGATCTGTATCTACACCATTTTCATCAATCTTAAAAGCGTAGAAATGATCAATAAAATGTGTGATCAGCCAGATTGAACTACAATCTGAACTGCGGACAGCTGTTATTTTTTCAGAAGCCTTGTACTTGATTTCTTCAGGATCGTTAGGATCATAAGTAATCAGGTGTATGTTTTTTTGCCCAACGACAACATCGCCTAAACCATTGTTGAGCGTCATGTCAACTAGTGAGAAATTGAGTCCGTTGTTGTAGCCATCATCATCAATTGGTACGTGATGACCAGCCACGTCGGTGTATTCAGAAATCGGATTACCGTCAGTGTCTGCCGGGCCTTGATTTGGGTAGGCATTGGCATTATCGTGATGCGGTTCATCCAGAGTGAAAACATAATACAGGTGACTTTCCGTCGGATGCGGGACAATCAACCCACTTGATGTACTCGACGGATCGCCATTTAAACCCTCGTAATTCGTTTCCTCACTGTAATTGGCATTTGACATGGGGTTGTGGTTTTTATTCCAAACCGTTCTGCCGTCTGTATAAAAAAGGAGCTGTCCGTCAGCAGTTGAAATTGAGGAGCAGCCTTCATTTGTCGCTAATGCGCCATCCGTTAAGGCTGTTGGTGGACTCGTCTCGAAATTCAAGCCTGCCTTGTCACCAAAATACCAATTGTGGGCTTCATTTTGACTTGATGAAGCCCAACTTAAAAGTATAAAAATTAAAAATGCGTAAAATCTCAATGCTGATTGCTTATTTCTCTCAAATATAAGCGTTTTGTTAGAGATCTCTTTTTCTGAGTATTAAAAGTGAGCCATATACAAAAATAAACGTCCAGACTAAAACAATGAAAACACTTAAAAAACTAACATCATAAGATTTGATGAATTCAGGGTTTATGGCTTGCGCGCCCATTTTTATATTTTCCATTTTTGTAAAAGGTTCAATAATCAGGTTTGACATCGACCCTAATGGTAAAAAACGCAATAGAAAGTCTAAGCTCTCAGCTTGAAATTTAATAGCGAGTGTGGTAATGCCTTCAAAAACCCAAATGAGGAATAAAAAACCAAGTGCAAAGGCTGATCTTTTGACAAGAACACCTAAAAACATACAAAGGGAAAAGAAGCCGAGAAGCTTTACGAAATAAGCGACGAGGTATTCTAAATCTGAAAAGACGATGCTGAGTTCATCAAAATCAGAAAATATAAACCCTAGAATCAAGCTCACAATAAAGACTAAAACTGTGGAAGCAAATGCGAATAAAGCGACATTGAGAAATTTTGAGAGAATGAATTCTTTCTTACTCAGGCCATCGATTAGGTTTTGTTTTAAAGTGCGGTTTGTGTACTCGCTAGACATCATTGAGACAAT
This sequence comes from Psychroflexus sp., assembly GCA_030457805.1. Classification (GTDB taxonomy): domain Bacteria; phylum Bacteroidota; class Bacteroidia; order Flavobacteriales; family Flavobacteriaceae; genus Psychroflexus. The sequence goes on along the minus strand of JAKDUG010000090.1, from coordinate 2,391 downwards.
GACCACAGCCAAGAAAATCTTTAAAAAAGCGAGAATATAGGTGTTAAAATGCCAGATGTAAGGAAAATTAAAAATACCTTGTTCCGCCAGTTGGAAATCAATTGAGCCAAACTTAAACCGGATTGAAGCAAAGAGTGTGATCGCAAAAAAGAGGGCAAAGTAAAGAAGGCTTAAAATTTTTGCAGAGCGGTTGTGTCTGAGCTTATGAAACTCGATTAAAAATAGTCTTTTCATGTTTAGGATTTTGTAAGTTCTAAAAATTGCTCTTCTAATGTTTCTTTTCTTTTGACAAGGTGGCTGAAATAAACACCACTTTCTGCTGCGATTTTATTAAAATCATCTGCCATAAAATCTTCGCTTAAAAAGGCTTTGTAAATGTTGTTGTCTGCAATTTTAAAATGCTCAATAAAAGGTTGTTGTTTTAAGAATTCTTGCAATTTTTCATCATTCTGACAGGCTAGCTCAAAGAAACCATGGGTGGCATTCATTTGGTCAACACTGCCAGCGTAAAGCATTTGTCCATGCCGGATAATCACCACATGCGAACAGACTTTTTCAACTTCATCAAGCAGGTGAGAGGCGAGTAAAATTGTCATACCGTCTGCAGCAATATTTTTGATAATCTCTCTGATTTGATGAATCCCCTGTGGGTCTAAACCATTTGTCGGCTCATCTAAAATTAATATCTCAGGATCATTCAGTAAAGCCGATGCAATTGCCAGTCTTTGTTTCATCCCCAAAGAAAAACTTTTAAATTTGTCTTTCTGACGATCAGCCAAATCGACAATTTTCAGCTTTTCAGTGATTTTCTCATAAGAGACATTCTTGATTTGACAGACCAGTTTCAGATTATCTTCAGCAGACATGTTTGGATAAAAGTTAGGACTTTCAATAATAGCGCCTACTTTTTTTAAAGCTTCATGGGTGTAATCTGTATTGCCAAACCAAGTAAATTCTCCAGAGGTTTGGTTGACAACATTGAGGATAATGCCGAGTGTGGTTGATTTCCCACTTCCGTTAGGGCCTAGGATTCCGTAGACGTTTCCTTTCTCTATCGAAAAGCTGAGGTCGTTCACCGCCGTTAAATTGCCAAATCTTTTGGTGAGGTGATTTAATTCTAATATTGTATCCAAAATAAGATGTTTCTTAATGTGACGGATTAATTCATATATTGTTACATTTATCCGCAGACGATTATTCAAATTCAAAAAGCACAGCAATGGAAAAGAAACTGATGTCAAAGAAAAAGCCGACGTTTCCGATCAATGAAACCTTAAATAAATACTTGTCAATTTTCAGCCGAAAAACAAGAATTCCGGTTTCTTATGATGATTTACTTCGCTTTTCAGGCTCAATAGTTGTGTACGACAAAAATGATGATGACACACTTTGGGTGCGTTGTTATTACCCAGATTATGAACGCGAGGAGATTGATAATAGCCTTAAAAAAGTCTATCTTATTTTGCATTCAGATGGCAGAAGTGCTAAATTAGATTATTTAAATGTCGATGCAATTGATTACTGCACTTTTGGGAATTCGAAGCCATTCAGAATAAAAGTACGGAATATTTTAAACGATAATTTCACGTATTTTTATATTAAAAAGGCTGATGCTTCACGCATTTACGGACTTGAGTTTGAGCATATATTATCGCCGCACCGCATCAATTTTTTAGTTTATAAAGACACTCTAATTGAAGAGCATATTGCTGGTATTCCTGGAGATGTTTTTATTAAAGAGGAATTGCCAGAATGTGATTATCACGCCAAAGCAGAAATAGCAAAACAGTTTGTGAAATTTAATGAACGATGTACGCTAAGATTGCTCGGTGATATGCGATCTTATAATTATGTGGTGATTCCGACACACGACTTTGATCATGTTGATTATAAAATTCGAGCGATTGATTTTGATCAACAAAGTTATGAGGGTAATCTGAAGGTTTACAGGCCTCAGTTTTTTAAAGAAAATTATAAGATGGTCAAACTCGTTGAAAGGCATCTTGAAGAAGCCTCAATACAACAATATGTTTTAGAAGAAAGATCACAGGTTGCAAAACGATTAATCACTTCACAGAAAAGATTTAGGATGTTGATTAGATGTATGATTAAAGACAAAATTTCTTCTCGTGAAAACGTATTGCAATTAAGAGGTGAACTCGTTGATTACACAAGAGATATCAAATTTAAACGCGCCAAAACAATGGGTCATATTTTAAAAACGGCTTTAGACTTTGTGAAGCGTAATTATTTGGAAGTTGAAGAGGATTCCTACAATTAATTTTTATTTTCTGAAAACACTTTCTATTTTTAGCAAAAAATTCTTAAAAATGATGAAATATAATTTTTTAGCATTGCTTATGGCAGTGTTAAGTTTAAACGCTCATGCCC
>JAKDUG010000089.1 GCA_030457805.1 Psychroflexus sp. | reverse complement strand
GCTAAAGTTAACTTATAAATTAGAACAATAATTAAACATAGGAACTGATATGAACTTTATTACTGAACTCGACGATGTGAAAAATTTATTTTATTTAATGTAAATAAAATCACCATAATTTAAAAAAGGCGCTTATTTATTAAATAAGCGCCTTTTTTAATGACTAAACTCAAGATTTAAGACAATTTAAAAGTTGTGCTATCAATATTTTTTTGCTAGATTTTCTTTTGTGCATATTTGATTGAAGCAAAGCTGCTCCTAAACCTTTACTTTAAACTTCATTATCAATGAAGTCATTCATATTCTTCTCAGATATTTTAAGGCGTTCAGCTATAAAGCTATTGCTGAAGGATTAGATCATCTCAACAATAATTTAAAAGTCAAGTTGTTAAGAACTGAAAATTAGTAGCTGAACGTTTTCAAAAAATAGATTAATGGCAGTCAGTTTTTGATTTTTCCCAAAGCAACATACCGCCTTTAAGGTCAGAGATATTTTCATAGCCTAAATCTTCTAGAATTTTAAAAGCTTTTCCGCTTCTGTTTCCTGAACGGCAATACACTAATATCTCTTCATCTTTAGGTAACTTGCTAAGTTGTTCTTTAAAATCATCATCAAAGAAATTTATTAAAGTAGAGTTTTTGATATGTCCGTTTTTGTATTCCTTTGGTGTTCTGACATCAATAATCTGAACATCCTCTGATTCTATTTTATCACAAAATTCTTGCGGAGTTAAGATATCATGATTTTCCTGCGCTTGAATATCTACCTGATAACCAAGTGATAAAAAAGCTATTATTGTAATAAAAGTTCTCATTATTTCTCGATTTTTTTAGTATTGTAATGATAATATTAACACAAGCAAAAGTTGTTCTTCATTAATCACGAGTAGTGATTCGAAACGGATAATATTACCCCTGTGCGTGGGATGACAAAAATAAGAATTTGAGTGTTGAATAAAAATTAAGCTACAGTTTATTTTAGCTGCAGTCCGTTTTAAAACAAAAAAACAACATAAACCCTTTATTTTTAACTTTTAATTAGAAAAATGTAAGTCATGAAACACAAACATTTATCATATCATCAAATTAAAATTTAGTTTAAATTTGACAACTTTTAAACCCATATCATGAACCAAGATTCACGGTCATATTCAAAAGGCATTTTTAAAAAGATTAATGAAAACATTCATTGGAAAAGCCGATCAATCCAATTTGTCTTGTCTTTCTTGATTGCCTTTGGTTTAAACTATTTAATCAGTGGCGATAATTTAACGGAAGGACAAAGTTCAGTTTTATTCCTTCTCATTTTTGCAATAGGCTTATGGGTGACAGAAGCCATTCCGCCTTTTGCTGTTGGTATTTTGATTATTGGGTATCTGGTTTTCACCATGAGTAATCTCGATTCTGAAAATGTCAAACAATATATCCAAACCTGGTCTGACTCTGTAATTTGGCTTTTCTTAGGTGGATTTTTTATTGCTGAGGCCATGAAAAAAACGGCCTTGGATCTCGCACTTCTCAAGATTTCTGTGCCATACTTTGGTTCAAAATCTAAAAATATACTCTTGGGATTAATGCTGATCACGGCTATTTTATCAATGTTGATGAGCAACACAGCAACAACGGCAATGATGATTGCGAGCATCTCTCCTATTGTTTATAAACTCGGCAAAAAAGCACCTTTAACCAAAGCTCTCTTGATCGGTATCCCGACCGCTGCCGCTATTGGCGGAATGGGAACCATCATCGGCTCTGCCCCAAATGCCATTGCTGTGGGTGCTTTAGATGGGATTGGAGTGCGCATCAGTTTTCTGGAATGGATGCTGTTTGGCATTCCTGTAGCCATGACTTTAATTTTGATCTTCTGGCGTGCGCTTCTTCAGAAATATAAAATTAAAACCAGTAATCTATCACTTGATTTTATCGCCAATAAACAACTTCAGATTGAAAACGAAAATGATGAGCTTTCAAGCCTGCAGAAACGCATCACGCTCATTATTATATTGACAAGTTTATTATTCTGGCTGACATCTCAATGGACAGGTATTCCTGTTGCAGGTGTTTCAGGTATCCCGATTGTGGGCTTCACCATGTTCCGTATTCTAGATGCTGAGGATATGCGAAAGTTACCCTGGGATACTTTGATGCTCGTCGCTGGGGGTTTAGCCCTAGGACTTGCCGTTCAGCAACAAGGCTTGACGGATTATTTTATTAACTTTATTGATCTCGAGTCTTTAAATTATTATGCCTTACTTATTGTTTTTGCGCTGGTCAGTGTCTCTTTTTCAAATGTTATGAGTAACACGGCAACCACTACAATTATGGTGCCTTTAGCGCTTTCTGTCACGGCAGCACTTCCTGGAATATCGGCAGAGATTATTCCATTAATCATCGCCTTGAGTGCTTCATGTGCGATTTTACTTCCTGTCTCTACACCTCCAAATGCCATTGCTTATAGTACAGGGAAACTCGAGCAATCTGATTTCAGATTTGGTGGAATTTTAATTGGCTTTCTTGGGCCTCTTTTTGTTATTGCCTGGATTCTTTTCCTTGAATTTATCAGTTAAGATTAATTTCATTGAAAGAATATTGACCGAAAAAACAGCAAATCCAAACAATGCCTTATTTTTGCGGTATGGCAAGAAAGAAAAATAACAAAAAATCCTTCGATAACATTGAAGTAGTTGACGCAGGAAGCAAAGGTAAAGGCATTGGAAAAGCCCCTGATGGTCGCGTTTTAATCATTGATAAGGTTGTCCCTGGCGATATCGTCGATGTGCAAACTTACAAAAAGAGAAAAGCTTACTATCAGGCAAAACCAACACAAATTGTCAAGGAATCTGACAAACGAACAACGCCTGTCTGCCAGCATTTTGGTGTTTGTGGGGGCTGCAAATGGCAAAATATGGCCTATGAACATCAACTTTTTTACAAACAAAAAGAAGTTGAAGAAAACCTTGTACGCATCGGTAAAATCGACTTACCCAAAGCACATCCCATCTTAGGAAGTCAAGACATATACTTCTATCGCAATAAAATGGAGTTTTCATTTAGTGATAGCCGTTGGTTGACCGAAAGTGAAATTAACAGTGAGGAAGTGATCAATGATAAAAATGCCCTTGGTTTTCATATTCCTGGCATGTGGGATAAAATCCTGAACATTGAAAAATGTCACCTCCAAGCCGATCCAAGTAATGACCTGCGAAATAAAGTTAGAGATTTTGCTGATCAGAAGGGTTTACAATTTTTTAATCCACGTCATAAAACAGGGTTATTACGCACAATGATGATCAGAACAACATCAACTGGTGAGGTGATGGTCCTCATTCAATTTTACGCTGATCTCAAGGAAGAACGTGAACTTCTTTTAAATTATATTCAGGAAGAATTCCCACACATCACATCCCTCCTTTATGTGGTCAATCAAAAAGCAAATGACACCATTTACGATCAAGAGATTGTTTGCTATGCTGGCCGTGATCATATTTTTGAAAGTATGGAAGGCTTGCAATTCAAAATTACAGCAAAGTCTTTTTACCAAACGAACTCAGAACAAGCCTACGAGCTTTATAAAATCGCACGTGACTACGCCGATCTAAAAGGTGACGAACTGGTTTATGACCTTTATACAGGAACAGGAACCATTGCGCAATTTATTGCCAAAAAAGCGAAAAAAGTAGTTGGCATTGAGGCGGTGCCTGATGCCATTGAAGCGGCAAAAGAAAATGCGGCAGCCAACGGCATTGATAACACAAGCTTTTTTGCAGGTGATATGCGCCGAGTTTTCACAGACGCATTCATTGCCGAAAACGGCACTCCTGATGTGATTATTACGGATCCACCACGTGAAGGAATGCATGCAGATGTAGTGGAGCAAATTTTAAAACTTGCGCCTGAAAAAATTGTCTATGTAAGTTGTAATTCAGCTACACAAGCGCGTGATTTAGCACTACTCGATCGTCTTTATCAAGTTGATCATGTGCAACCTGTTGATATGTTTCCACAAACACATCACGTGGAGAATGTTGTTCGTTTAAGTTTAAAATAAAAAATATGCACGCCTCTAAATTCTTTTGCATTGCCTTGCTTTCATTTTTCTTTTTGACTTCTTGTGAACGCGATGATATTTGTCCTGAAAACGCACCGAGAACACCGCAGCTTGTCATTCAATTTTTTGATGTAGATAATCCTGAAGTTTTAAAAAATGTCAAAGACTTGGTTGTGCAATCACCTGATCATGATTTTCTCGATTTTGGAACAACTTCAGAGATTAAAATTCCTTTAAAATCTGACGAGAACATCACGAAATACAATTTTATCAAAAATGCTGAATCCGATGATGATGCGAATTCAGATCAGTTGATTTTTGATTATTCTAGAGAAAACGAATTTATCGATCGCGCGTGTGGTTTTCGGGTAATCTATCTCGATTTACAATCAACACTGGTAGAGGAGGCTGATGAATGGATACAATCAAGCCTTGTGCAGCAATCAAACATCAATAATGAAAATGAAACACATCTCTATATTTATCATTAGTAGCCTTCTATTTATCAGTCAACTGAGTTTTGCACAAACCCAAGACTCCATTACTTATAAAGAGCGCTACGGTTTAACAATAGGAACTGATTTGAGCAAGCTTGGCCGTTCACTTTTTGATGATGACTACCAAGGTTTTGAGGTTTTTGGAGATTATCGACTGACTAAAAACCTTTATATCGCCGCTGAAATCGGGAATGAGGAAGACACTTATAACGAGGAGAATTTAGTTTCTACAGCAAAAGGAAGCTACATCAAAGCTGGTGTCAATTACAATGTTTACGAAAACTGGATTGGCATGCAAAATATAATCTACATTGGTGCGCGGGCTGGTTTTGCAAGTTTCAATCAAAATATAGAGGAATACACCGTGTCCTCATCAGAACATTATTTTGATCCTGATGTCAGAAATGAAACCAAAAAGTTTGACAAACTCACTGCGAGTTGGGTTGAAATGAAAGCTGGGATTCGTGTTGAAGTGCTAAAAAACCTCTACCTCGGAGCACATGTACAACTCAAAGTTGAAGTCTCATCCACTGAACTCAACAATTTTGACAATCTTTATATTCCAGGCTTCAACAGAACTTATGACAGTTCTAGCGTCGGTACTGGCTGGGGCTACTCCATTAGCTATATGATTCCTCTTTTTACAAAAACGAGAGTACAGAAAATTGATTGATAAGCACAGGTCATTATGCGTCTTGTTTTTTAGCTTTTTTCGATCCTTTATAGATATCATAACGCAATAAACGCGACTCCAATTTGGCATTAAAAACCTTTATTTTACGAGAAGGACGAAGACCAACATGCTTCATGGCGCCAGTTTCTAAAACAGTGATAAACCAAGCTGTTGTGTCTGGATAACCTTGCTTAAGCGTATCTCCTATCTTGCTATAAAAATCAGGAATATCAACTTCTAAACGTTCCCCATAGGGCGGGTTGAACAACATGTGCAAATGACGTTCGGTATATTTTTCTGTTTCAAAAAAATCTTTGCGCTCAACCTTGATAAACTCAGTCAGGTTTGCATTTTCGACATTTCGTATTGCTTTTTCAACTGCTGAAGGCGCTTTGTCGTAAGCTTTAATATCAAAGTGAAAAGGTCTGACTTTCTTTAAGGCTGAGGCTTTTATTTTGTCATAAAATGAACGGTCAAATTCAGGCCATTTCATAAAAGCAAAATCTTCACGATTGATATTTGCAGGAATTTGGCAAGCAATCATTGCTGCTTCAATGGCAATAGTTCCACTACCACACATCGGATCTAAAAAATCACACTGCCCATCCCAACCGGATGCCAAGAGCAAACTGGCAGCTAAGACTTCATTGATCGGAGCGATGTTTGTCGCTGACTTATAGTTTCTTTTAAAAAGTGGTTCTCCAGATGTGTTAATGCTCAAGTTGCACTGTTGACGATCAATATGCACATTCAAACGAAAATCTGGTGCCTGTGTATCAATGTCTGGACGCGTTGAAAATTTATCACGGAAACGATCTACAATTGCATCCTTTGCTCGGAAAACAACATAGCGCGAATGATTAAAAACTTCAGAATTGACTGTTGAATCAATTGCAAAAGTGCCATTTTTATCAATAAAATCCTCCCAAGGAAATTCATAAAGCTTCTGATAAAAATCTTGTTCTTCTTCAATTCTAAAAGATTTGATGGGTTTTAAGATGCTTATGGCTGTTCGCAAAGACAAGTTCGCTTTGTACATAAAACCAAGATCACCTTCAAAACTGACGTGCCTCACGCCTTCCTTCACATTCATCCCACCGAGATTTCGCAATTCTTTAGCCAATATAGATTCAAATCCGTGAAGCGACTTTGCCGTCATTGAGAAGTTTTCCATCATCTTAAATTTTGCACAAAAATACGCTTGTATCTTTAATCTCTGCGCTATTTATCAAAATATTCCACTATTTAAAAATAGTTGATTTATTTCGCTAAAAGCATCTATAAAAAATTTAATTAATATCTTTGCGCTCACTTTTTTTAGAAACACTTATCTTCCTGGATGAATATTATTTTACCTCCAATTATAGCTGTAGGTGTCGGCTTTATCGCTGCCTACTTTCTCAATAAAAAAGACGTTTCCGTCAATTTACTTTTAGCTTTTAGTGGTGCTTTTTTGTTATCGATCACTGTACTGGAGTTTTTACCAAGTATTTATGAAACAGGAAACCCACAGGTTGGTTTTTATATTTTAATCGGTTTACTCCTACAAATTGTTCTCGAATATTTATCTGGTGGCGCTGAGCACGGCCATTTACATCTGAACAAAAAAAATACACATTTCCCTTGGGTACTCTTTATCAGTTTGTGTTTACATTCCTTTTTAGAAGGTTTGCCTTTGCACCACGGCCATCATTTGATGTATGCTGTCATCATTCATAAAATACCTGTTGCCATCATTATTGCGTCATTCTTATTTCAAACAGAAATGAGTAAAACTAAAATTAGCATGTTCTTAATCCTGTTTGGTTTAATGACGCCTTTAGGCAGTTTTATGCAACAGAGTTTTACGTTTATCAACACTTATAGCATTTATTTTGATGCACTTGTTGTCGGTATTTTCTTACATGTCTCAACGACAATCTTATTTGAATCTTCAAAAGATCACAAATTTAACCTCTCCAAATTCGGAATGATTTTGCTGGGTATTCTTATTGCTTTGGCTATTTAAAACTGACTCTTAAATCACTCTAAAAAGTGAAGCAAATTATTTTTAATGTTCGCTGTAAATTTCATTAGATTTTCTATACGCAGAAGGACGTTTCCCCATAAGTTTACTGAAGGTATTACTAAAGGTAGGCAAACTATTATAGCCGACCATACTCGCTATCTCTGTAATATTATAATCCGAATTTATTAAATATTCTAAAGACTTAAAGATCCTTAATTGTGTGTAATACGTGATAAATGACAATCCCAAGTCCTTTTTAAATAACCTGTATAAGGATTTATCAGTCATATTAAAACTAGAGGCCAATTGAGGCAATAAATGGTCTTGATGGATATGCACTGTCAAATAATCTATCACTTTTATCAATCTTCGATCTTTGGGGTGTGGCAATTCTAAATGTAAAGATTTTGATGCAGTTTGTTCTAAAAGCGCTTTAAAAGCATAGACAATAGCATATTTATTTTTTTGTGTTTTGGTGATATCTCCAGTCCAGTTTTTGGTAAATAACAACAACTCCATCAGCAAAGAATTGATGGGATAAATGCCTACTTTTTTATAAAACCCCGCGGGATTGCTTATCTTGGGGAAATATAAATTTTTCATCACAACACTCGCTGAGCTCGGATAGATCGCATGCCTCACGCCTGATGGAATCCACATATAATGTCGTGCGGGTAAATAATGCATCTTATCGTCAGTTTTCACATGCACCACGCCTCCTTCTGTGTATAAAAATTGTCCTTTATCATGCTTATGAGTTTCTACAAAAGTCTCCCCTTTTAAATTAAGGTAACAAAAAATACTTTGAGGATTCTTATCAACTTCAGTCAAATAATATTTAGGACGCATCATAATAGCAGCTTTTGCACCAAATTAATAAATTA
>JAKDUG010000088.1 GCA_030457805.1 Psychroflexus sp. | reverse complement strand
ATTTGAATTTTATCATTTTATTTATTGGTGTCCAGCTTTTTATTGGATGTGAGTTGACAGCACCAGGTGATCCAGAAGAATACGAGTTGTTAGATGGCCCTGCTGAAGGTTTATCAAAAGCCGAGTCACGTCGATTTGTGCTTGGAGATGAGGCTTTCAACGATCAAATATTTACGGCTGAAACGGGTTTAGGACCAATTTTTACAGGAACCAGTTGTGTGAGTTGTCATGCAGGTGATGGAAAAGGACATCCGTTTAATAGTTTTACACGATTTGGGCAAAGTGATGCGAGTGGAAATCATTATTTAGATCAAGGTGGCCCACAATTACAAAACAAAGCATTGCCAGGGTATGAGCCAGAAGTGTTGCCATCAGGTGCGCCATATGCCAAACTTGTGGCGCCAGCCGTGACAGGTTTGGGGTATTTTGAAGCTGTGACCGATGCCTACTTGTTGGATTCACAAGATCCCGATGATATGGATGGTGATGGAATTAGAGGTGTGGTGAATTGGAATAAAATTCCTGATTATGTGACGCCTCCTGATGACGCTGTTACCCAGAATGGAATGTATATTACGCGTTTTGGCAAAAAAGCTGGTGTGTATAATCTGCTGGAGCAGACCGCAGATGCTTATAACCAAGATATCGGAATCACTTCTGTTTATGAGTCTTATGATACTTATAGCGGTGATAAGCAAGGACCAGAAATTGATGAAAAAACGATTAATGATGTTGTTTTTTATTTAAAAACATTGAAGGCGCCAATTCAACGAAATCAAGATGATCCAACCGTTGTAGCTGGAGGTGAACTTTTTAATGCAATCGATTGTGCGAAGTGTCACAGCCCTACTATGGAAACGGGGTATTCTCCTATTGATGCCATTTCGAATAAGACTTTTCACCCTTATACAGATTTATTACTTCACGATTTAGGATCAGAATTAGATGATGGCTATACTGAAGGCGTCGCTACTTCAGCACAATGGAGAACCGCTCCACTTTGGGGATTAGGCCTTTCAGGAGATTCTCAAGGAAACGCTTATTATTTGATGCATGATGGTCGTGCCCACAACATTGATCAAGCAATTATGCTGCATGGTGGAGAGGCTGATAATAGCCGAAGCATGTATGAAAATCTTTCAGGAGATGAGAAAGAACAATTGATGACATTCTTAGAATCTTTATAAGTATGGACCGTAAAAAATTTGTTAGAACCCTAGGTATTTGCGTTGTCGGAATTCCGCTTGCATCCCAAGTTTTGCAGTCATGCACAAGTATTTATTACGCAAACACTTCTGAGGAAGCAGGAAAAATAACAGTTGCAAAATCTGAATTTCTCAATGAAAAAGAGAAACAGCGTCAATTTGTTTTAGTCACACCAAGAGGAACTGACTTTCCAATTTCTCTCTACAAAATGGGAGAGGATGATTATGTCGCATCCTTGCTTAAATGTACACATAGAGGTTGTGAATTAAATGTCGGTGGGAATATCTATTCTTGCCCGTGTCACGGAAGTGAATTTACAACAACTGGAGAAGTTCTCGAAGGCCCAGCAGAACAACAATTAAAAACTTTTAAAACGACCACAGATGATCAGAATATCTACATCTACTTTAGCTAAATCTATATTTAGTCTCATGCTTTTTTCAAGCACTTTATCTCAAGCACAAGAACAAGATTCTTTAAATACTAAAAAAAATAATCAGGATCCATCAGATATGAATATGGATGCTGCTTTTAATAAACCATTTTTGACAGGAGACAAATCACCTGTTACTTTAGGCGGCTATATAGAGGCAAACTCAATCTATAGCACCGAAGAAGGGGTGAGTGATGGCCTTGCTTTTCAAGCCAGACGATTAAGCCTTTTTATGTCAGCAAATATTGCAAAGCGTATCAGTTTTATGACAGAGCTTGAAATTGAAGACGGCGGAGAAGAAATGGCAATTGAGTTTGCAGCTGTCGATGTTGCTTTGGATCCATTATTGAACTTTAGAGGAGGTATTGTGATGAACCCGATTGGCGCTTTTAACCAAAATCACGACGGTCCTAAATGGGAATTTGTTGAGCGTCCAGATATGGCTGTTAATATGCTTGCCGCTACTTTATCAAATGCAGGTTTTGGCGCTTATGGTAAAACTTATTCAGGAAATTGGATTTTTGGTTATGAAACTTATATTACCAATGGTTTTGACAACACGATTATTTCCAATGAAGAGGACAAAACTTACCTGCCGAATGCGAAAGAAAACCCAGATCGTTTTATGGAAAACCACAGTGGAAAAGCAACTTTTACTGGAAAACTATCTATTAAAAATAGAAATTTAGGCGAAATAGGTATTTCCTATATGGGAGGAACCTATAATAAAACTGAGGATGATGGTGAAGAAATAGAAGACAAAGCACGACTCGATGTTTTTGCACTTGATTTTAATACCACGATTCAAGCGACAAACACAAGGATCATTGGTGAGGCGGCTTGGACATGGATTGATATGCCTTCAACTTACACAGAACAATATGGTGAAAAACAATTTGGAGCTTTTATTGACGTAGTTCAGCCTTTATACCAAAGCAAGGTTTTAGAGTGGGAAAATGCAAGCCTAAATTTTGCTGCGCGCTTTGATTATGTGGATTGGAATATCGGCAAGTTTGATGAAACTGGCACCAAAATAGGTGATGAGCGTATTGCTGTCACACCAGCATTGAGCTTTAGACCGACGCCAGGAACAGTTTTTCGTATCAACTATAGATATCAGTGGGATACAGATGTGATGCGTAATCCTGCTGAACAAACTGCAACTTGGTATTTTGGATTTAGTACATACTTCTAAAACTCTAAAGAATATCCCTTAAAAGAGGTTTTGATAAGTCGTAAATTTTGAGGCAATACAATTATTTTCAATTGCTTTCATTGTTCATAAAGCCAAAAAAGACTTAGCCAAAGCCTCTTTTTTTTATATCACTTTTATCGTGCTATAGCCTTGACCGTTTTGTGTCAACTGTATTTGCGTGGCAATGCGTTCCTTTAAACTACTCACATGACTGATGATACCAATCATTTTAGAAGATTTTGCTTGTAAAACTTCTAAGGTGTCTAAAGTTTGATCTAAAGTTTCAGGGTCTAAGGTGCCAAAGCCTTCATCAATAAATAAACTATTGATTTCGACATTGCGTGACGCAAAATCTGATAGTGCCAATGCCAAGGCCAAACTCATAATAAAAGTTTCTCCTCCAGAAAGTGTTTTGACTGACCTTCTTTGTCCGCCCATATGAGCATCTATAGCCATTAAACTATCGTCTTCTTCACCTAAAGGCTTATCTATTTCATAACGATCTGTGAGTAGAGCCAGTCTTTTGTTAGCCAAAATCAGTAATTGTGATAAGGTGATATCTTGGGCATAATCATTAAACTTCTTCCCGTCGCGATCACCGATTAATTTTTTCATGGTTTCCCAACGTTTGTTGACTTTCAACTGCTCACTAATGTCAAATTTTAACCTAGCTATACTATTGAGATTCTCTTCTTGGTTTTTTAAAACACGTTGTAATTCATTGAGTTGATCTTCATTGGTTTTTTGCCTTTTGCTTTGTGTCTGAAGTTCATCTTTCAACTTTTCTATAGCAGTATCCACTACTTTTTCAATAAGTATTTTCAGCTGTTTATGAATGTCTTTTATTTGGGTGTCAAAACTGATTTGTTTGTCTTTAAAGGCTTGTCTTTCATTTTGATACTGAGATGAAAGATCGTGTGATAAAATATTTTTGATGGCTTCAGGAATCGAGCCATAACCCAAAGCTTCTAATTCCTGAATAAGATGATCAGACCTCTTCTGTTGCTTTAAACGAAGCTTTTCTAACTCCTTTAATCCTTGTGTTTGAGTTTTTTGAAGTTGTTCGATTTCTTTTGTCACATTCAAATATGTCTGCTCTACTTGACTGAGTTCATTTTCAAAATCATCACCTGCGTAAAGTGCTTTTATTGCTTTCTTTTTGGCAATTCCTTTTTCTAATAAATCACTTAATCCTTCTAAGGACTTCAGACTTTTTTCTAATTGAAGGCTTTGTTGTGTGAGTTTGGCTAATTTTTGTAAAGCTTTTATTTTTTGATCAAACTGATTTTCTAAGGCTGCAAAAGAAGCAATTTTTAATTGAGATAATTGATCGCTAAATTGTGTATTGTAGTTATCTTTTTTAGTCTTTAACGCAGCTTGATAGATTGAAATCTTATCTTCCAGCTTTTCATTGCGTGTATTTGAACTTTCTAATTTTGTTTTAATTTGCGTCAATTCCTTTTGACTTTCACCCAATTGCGCTCTTAAAGTTGTGATGGCCACATCCAAATTATTTTCGTGTTGCGGCACATGTTTAGCATAAGGATGTTGCTTACTTCCGCAAAGAGGACAAGGTTTTTCAGGTTCTAAATCTTGTCTGAAATCTTCTAGTTTCTTTTCTAAATCAGCTATTTTTAAAGCATTTTCCTGTGCTTCTAATTGGGCGGTCTGCAATTCTATTTGTCCTTCTAATTGATTGATTTTTTGAGGAAAATTTTTAATTTCTACCTGATTTTTATCAAGCTCTTGCTTGTCGGTTTTGAGCTCTTTTTCTTTTTGTTCAATCTCAAGAAAAGCTTTTTCAGCAGCCCTGTTTTGTTTTAATTGAAGCTGAATTTGATCTTGCTCCTTTTCAGTGTCAGTCGTTTCAGAAAATGAATAAGTACTTTCTAAAGTTTCTTTCTCAGTTTTAAGGGAATCAAGAAGTTTCTTGATTTTTCGAAGTGTTTCATGTGGTTTGTTTTTGGCTAATTCCACTTGAAAGTCATTTAGGTTATCTTGAATGTTTCTGGCTAAAGCTGTATATTCAGTTAAAATTTTTCCACGTTCTTCCTTTAGATCACGAACTTTTTGTTTGTAGGTGGTGAGTGTATTTTGAAAATCTGTGTCTGAGAACTCTAATCCAAAGAGCGATGAGAAATCAGTTTTATTTTGCTCGCGTTTATCTGCTAGTTCCTTTAAAGATTTCTCGTTTTCTTTTTTTCTCTTTTGCAGTTGTGCCAATTGTTCTTGACTGGTTTTCCACTGATGAATAGCATCTGTAAAACCCTGCAATTGTTGATGTTTATTTAACCTGCAGCCTTTTTCTTCTTCAAAAACTGAGAGCTGTTTGTCATTCTGCGCTTTCTGCTGATTGATGCTTTGAAGATCTTCTTCGAGTTTTTTTAGTTCTTGCCTATCTTCAATTTGATGTTTTAAAAGATCTGTTTTTTTCTCAAGTTGAGCTTTGATGTTTTTTAAACTCTGTGCTTGTTTTTCTTTCGTTTTGTAGTCTTCCTCTGGGATAAGTTGTTCTTCGTATGCTGAAATTTTAACCTGCTGATTTTTAATGGCATTATCTAAATCACGATGTTTGTAAAACGCCATTTGGCCCAATCTTCTGTAAATTCCTGTGCCGGTAATTTTTTCTAGAAGCTCTCCACGCTCTTCTTTTTTAACCTTTAAAAATCTGGCAAATTCACCTTGGGCCAAAACCACAGATTTGATAAATTGATCATAACTCAAACCAATCAATTCCTCATTTTTAGCGGGCACTTCTGATTTCTTAAAATCTAAGTTCTTAGCTGTAGATACATCTGCAATAAACATTTCATATTCCCTTAGTTTTCCTGTTCTTGCCGTTGATATTTCCCAGTACGAGCGAAATGTTCCTGCTTGACAACTATAGGTGACTTCTGCATGCGCCTCTTTTTGATTTCGTGTGAGGATCGCTCCTTTTTTGAGAATCTCATTTGTGCTTATTTTCCCCAATCGGGGGATGTGATTGAAAAGGGCCAAGGAAATGACATCTAATAAAGTTGTTTTTCCGCTGCCTGTAGGACCGGTTATCGCAAATAAATTATGGTCTGTAAAAGGCGATTTTGTAAAATCAATTTCGTGTTCACCTTTTAAAGAATTGATATTTTTAAACTGGAGTTTTAAAATTTTCATTAGAAATGCGCTTATGATTCAGTGTGAAGGAGCTCGTTGAGTTCATCAAAAGTTTGTCGTAATTCCTGCTTTTCTTCTTCAGAAAAAGACTGTTCATTGAGTAGAGAATCAAAGACTTCTTTTGGTTTGAGATCTTCTAAATTTTGTTTGTGTCCAAAGACTTCACTACTTTGTTTTTGTTGATTTTCAAAACTTGTTCTGTGTTTGACAATTTCGAAGGTTGCTTTATTAAAATGACTCACTAATTCATCCAATCCGGCAAGTTTCTTTGTGCTGTAATCTTTTTCTAACATCTCGATCTCAATTAAGCTATCTAGGTGTCCTTTAGGTTTTAAATCTGCTAAGTTTTCTTTGATTTTTTCAAGAGTGCCGCTTATTTTTAATAGCTGTCTGAATTTTGGAATCTGAATACTTTCAGCAGTTAAATCATTTGATGTGTCAAGTAGTAAAACTCTTTTTTCATCACTTCTTTCACTAAAAGAAAGCATGAGCGGCGAGCCGCTGTAATAGGTTGGTACGCTTGAATTTACACGCTGAGGTTGGTGAATGTGTCCTAAAGCAATATATCTAAAATGAGAGTTAAATTGCTCAGCATGAAAGGCAGCCTGATTGCCAATTTGAATATCGCGTTCACTTTCTGAAGAACTCGCACCAGCAGCATACAAATGCCCCATCGCAATCGCAGGCACTTCTGGATATTTTGATTGACATACTTCTGCCGCTTCATCAAACCTTGCTTGGATGCCTGTTCGTATCGCTGCCAAGCGGTCTTCATAAGTTTGTCCTTCTTCAGATCGACGAATATCTGCATCTCGTAAATATGGAAGCGCTGCAATGACAACTTCAGCTTGTTCAGAATTAGGTAATGGAATAATACAATCTTCCATGTTTTCAGGTAATCCCCCGATAACACTGACTTTTAAAGCTGACAATAAATCTTTTGGAGCATCGAGCATGCTTGGGGAATCGTGGTTTCCACCAGTGATAATTAAATGACAATTAAGCTTGTTTAAAGCGATTAAAGCTTGATAATATTGTTTTCTAGCTTCTGCAGATGGGTTTGCCAAGTCAAAAATATCACCTGAAATTAAAATCACATCGATTTTTCTCTCGACGACCAAATCACATAACCAACCGATAAAAAGATCAAAATCAGTGTATAAATAATGTTTGTGTAAACGTTTGCCAATATGCCAATCGGCTGTGTGTAAAATAGTCATAATAAATTTGTCGAAAATAGATTCTTAGCCTTATGCAATTTATCATTTTATCGCTAAAACGGACAGTAAACAGATTTTTTATGTGGTCTTTAAGTCAGTAATATCTTGCAAGCTTCTTCAAGAATTTCTCGGGTTTCCTGTTTAAAAGATATTTGTTGATCTTCAATTTTGACATCTGTTTTGTAAAGTGGTAATTGTGTCACGACTTTGGCCTTCATTGTTTGTAAAGAACCCAAAAGTGATTGCATGGCATATTCGCCGCGCGGTTCATTAGGCGTAAAAGTGATAGGCAAAATTCTTGTTTCTGAAAATTCTCCTGAGTGCGTACACCATTCAATCATATTTTTCAAAACAGCAGGAATATTGTGCGTGTATTCTGGTGTTGAAATAATAACAGCATCAGCTTTGACCAGTTTTTCTTTAAAAAGTTGGATTTTATCAGGAATGCCTTTCTCTAGTTTTTGTGGTGTGAATAAATCAAACAAATGAATATCGTCATAAACCTCCATTTGATGATTTTTAGCTAGAAGTTGTTGGATGGCTTTGAGCAAATAAAAATTACTGCTGTTTGGACTTGCGGAACCTGAGATACCAAGAATTGTCATTACATGAAAGAATTTTAATGGGTTAGTTTTTTTAGTTAAAGTGATTTGATCAGTAAGGCTGCCGTTGCAGGATTTGTTGCCAAAGGAATATCGTGAACGTCACAAATTCTTAAAAGCATCAATACGTCAGGTTCATGCGGATGTTTTTCAAGCGGATCTCTAAAAAACAAAACCAAATTACATTTTCCTTCAGCGATCCGCGCTGCGATTTGTGCATCGCCTCCAATAGGACCTGATAAAAAACGTGTGACGTCAAAGCCAGCTCTTTCAACCTTTAAACCTGTTGTTCCTGTCGAAACTAAGGTGATGTCTTTGCGTGTAAAAAAATCTTGAAATTCATTAATAAACTGAACCATTTCAGCTTTTTTACCATCGTGGGCAATGAGTGCGACTTCCATATAT
>JAKDUG010000087.1 GCA_030457805.1 Psychroflexus sp. | reverse complement strand
TATATATATTTTAAGAGATAGACACTAAAAGTTTTTATAATTTGGCGGCTGGTTTAAGAACGACTTATGCTTTCAGAATTTCAGACACATTTATCCGATAATTTTCCAGAATTAGAGAGGTCTTCTTTTTTGATAGCCTGCAGTGGTGGCGTTGATAGTATGGTTTTGACAGATTTATGTTTAAGGCATAAACTGAACTTTGGTTTGGTGCATTGCAATTTTCAATTGCGAGATGTAGAGGCAGAGGTTGAAGAGAATTTTGTTAAAAGTTACGCCCAAGAAAAAGAGCTATCAATTTATACGCAAACTTTTGATACGCATGCTTATGCGCAGGATGAAAAGCTTTCAATACAAGAAGCAGCGCGTGAATTGCGTTACGGCTGGTTTGAAGAATTACTTGGACAGACAAATTACAAGTACATCCTGACAGCGCATCACTTAAACGATTCGATCGAAACTTTCATGATCAATTTATTTAGGGGGACTGGTTTGGCTGGTCTGACAGGGATTCCTGCTAAAAATAAAAAAACCTTGCGTCCTTTATTGATTTTTTCTAGATCTCAAATAGAGACTTATGCAAAAGAACGAAAAATTGAATGGAAAGAAGATGTCACAAATGCTTCCACAAAATATGTACGGAATGCAATACGCCATGAGATCACGCCAGTTTTAGAAAAACAAAATCCACATTTGTACGCGTCATTTCTGAAAACCTTTACACATTTAAATGCGGCACAAAATATTTTAGAAGATTACATCGCACAAGTCCAAACTGAGGTTTGTACATTTCGTGATGATCGCCTTCTGATTTCGATTGAAAAGTTGAAATCATATCCGCATTATGAGGAACTTTTGTACCACCTCTTAAAAGATAAGAGTTTTAATGCCTGGGAAGATCTGATCAATCTAATGGATGGCGAAACCGGGAAATTTAAAAAAAGCACAACACATTTGATTGTCAAAGATAGAGAGCATCTCATTTGTGAGCCGCTCCGGAATTCAGAAGAAAGCGAAGATTTCTATCAGATAGGATCTCTTTCAGATAGGGTTTGTTTTGAAAAAGGAAAAATTTCATTGCGGGAAGCTAACTTTAACACAGGAATGAATGGTAATTATGCTTTTATTAATCCGAAAAAACTTATTTTCCCGCTCTTTTTGAGACGTGTGAAAAATGCTGATCGTTTTATGCCTTTAGGGATGACGTCTCATAAGAAGGTTTTAGATTTTTTAAAGGATAGAAAAGTACCTACACTTAGTAAAAAACAACAATGGGTATTGACTGACAAAAAGAATATTATATGGGTTGTTGGTCATCAAATAGATGAAAATTATAAAGTTTTAAATACAAATCAAAAATGCATAGAAATAGTTTTAGTAGGAGCATAAGGAGCATGTTCTTTTTCGCCTTTTTATGGATGGTCTTTAGTGCAAACGCGCAATTTGGAAATGCACCAGGCAGTGAAGTTACGCCGATTCATTTTTCAACAGAAGTTGAGCAAAATTCAGACGATGTGTACACCATAAAGGTGACAGCAGATATGGCTGAAAATTGGCACTTACCCTCTCAGCGCTTACTTGGACCAGATGAAATGGGGCCAGAGCCAACAGAAATAAACTTCTCTTTTGAAGATGAGGCCGCTTATGAGTTGGTTGGCGAAACAGCAGAGCCAGAAGGCATTGAAGCATATGATGAGATTTTTAAAACGGATTTAAAGTACTTTTTAGAGTCCGTGACATTTGAACAAAAAATCAAAGTTCTTGATTCGGATGCTCAACTTAATTTAGAAATTCTTTTCTCTGTTTGTGATGATGAGAAGTGTTTACCACAAGATCAGAGATATTACACTTATGAAGTTGTCGATGGTGCTTTAGCAGTTGTTGATAACGAGAAAGTAGAATTGACAGAATCAGACTCTGAGCTTAAGAATGAATTGAAAGTTGATATTAAAAATACAAAATCATATTCTAAAAGCTTGGAGCGTAGTGAAGAAGAATCATCAATATGGACAGTCTTTTTCTTGGGTTTTATCGGTGGTTTTATTGCATTATTGACACCTTGTGTTTTTCCAATGATACCGCTAACGGTTTCATTTTTTACTAAAAGTGCAACCAATAAACGCGTCGGGACAATGAACGCCATTCTTTATGGTCTTTTCATTTTTGCAATCTATGTGTTATTGAGTTTGCCTTTTCATTTGTTAGACTCAGTCAACCCTGAGATTCTAAATAATATTTCAACCAATACAACCTTAAACATTGTCTTCTTTGTGATCTTTATGGTTTTTGCATTTTCGTTCTTTGGTTATTATGAAATTACATTACCAAACTCATGGAGTGATAAATTAGACCAGAAAGCAACAAGTGTCGGAGGGATCATTGGTATCTTCTTTATGGCGTTGACTTTAGCTATCGTCTCTTTCTCATGTACAGGGCCAATTTTGGGGTCTCTATTAGGTGGTTCTTTATCCGCAAGTGGAGGAGCCATGCTCTTGAGTTTTGGTATGGCGGGATTTGGATTGGCTTTAGCTTTGCCATTTGCTTTATTTGCTTTATTCCCAAACTGGTTAAACTCATTGCCAAAGAGTGGTGGATGGTTGAATACAGTCAAAGTTGTTTTAGGATTTCTTGAAGTTGGTTTAGCTTTTAAATTCTTATCAAATGCAGATTTAGTTGAAAACTGGG
Source organism: Psychroflexus sp. (assembly GCA_030457805.1). Lineage (GTDB taxonomy): Bacteria > Bacteroidota > Bacteroidia > Flavobacteriales > Flavobacteriaceae > Psychroflexus. Next base: position 5,574 of record JAKDUG010000087.1, on the reverse strand, counting down.
GCTTTTTAAAACGTGAGGTTTTCATCGGTATTTGGGTTGTCGTCGGACTTTTATTGACGCTTTATTTATTTGGAAAAATCAGATTTCCACACGATGGTCCTAAGCAACCATTGTCAAAAGGGCGATTAATGATTGCGACTATATGCTTAGCCTTTACTGTTTACCTAATTCCAGGTCTGACAAATACTTCTTACGCTAACTTAAAACTTTTAAGTGGTTTCCCTCCACCGTTATTCTACAGCCTTTATCCTACAGATGCCGATGAAGGAAATGGTCCCTTGGGACTTCGTGCTTATCATGAATTTGAAAAAGGTGTTCAGGCGGCAAAAGAACAAGATAAACCAATCTTACTAGACTTTACAGGTTGGGCTTGTGTCAACTGTCGTAAGATGGAAGAACAGGTATGGAGTGTGCCAGAAGTTTATGAAACGATACGTGATGAGTATATTCTTATTTCATTATACATCGATGAGCGTAAAGAATTAGCTGAAGACGAGAAGTTCACCATTGAGCGTGATAATGGAACAGTGAAGCACATTCGCACAATTGGTGACAAGTGGGCAACTTTCCAAACGCTGAATTTCAAAAACAACTCTCAGCCTTTTTACTCACTTTTATCACCAGACTTAGAACTCCTGAACTCGCCTTCAGGTTATGAGTCAAATTCTGATAATTATCTGGCGTGGTTGAAAAAAGGTATTGAAAATTATAACAAATAAAAGATGAGGTTTTAGAAAACCTTTTATCAATTTAACTTTAGTGGCGATCTCAATTTTTTGAGATCGCCTTTTTTATGTGTTTAGTTTTGTACTTTTTTACAAGAATAGCTGCGTTGTATTATTTGTGAATAAAATTAGAGAGAGGAGAGTCGAATTTTAAAGTTGTGAAGAAAAATAGTAAGGCACAGTTTTTTCGTCAAACAGAGGTCGATAGATGTGTTGTCTATCACTTTAAATTATTTCAAAGGAAGCCCAAGGAAGTGTGAAAACTTCTTTCGATTAAGTAGAGGAGAAATGCAGAACTGTTTGCTTGCTAAAGTCAGATACACATGTTTAAATGAAATGATTAACGCGTCATTGTATTGAGGATTTTGGAGAATGGAATATGATGAGGAAGACATAAAAAAAACCTCATACGTGATATATGAGGTTGTGTTTAGGGTTGAAATTTGTTAGGTTTTATTCTTTTCGTAATTCAATCAATTCCTTTAATTCTTTGCCGTAAAGTGATTTTCTAACCTTGCGGTTTAATGTTTTATAAATTGTATCGAGATACTTCACATTTGCATCATAAACTTCAGCTACCGTGACATAAGGTGACACTTCGAGATCTTTGTTATTGACGGCAAAATTAACTGTGTAGAGGTATTTCCTTTTGAGCAAAGAATTGTATTGAAAAGATAAGCTATCAATTAAAACTTGGTTTTTATCGTTTGTGTCGTCAACTTTTAAACCAGCGGCAATTAAGTCGAGATTCTTGTTGTTAAACTTATCGATCATGTCGTTGTATTCCTCGTATTTCAGTTGATTTTTGGAGGTTGTTTCTATCTTAACTTTATTTGAGAAATTTTTCATTTTCGTTTGAATGTCATAATCTCCAGCTTCAGCAAAAAACTTGATAATTTCTTGATTTTCATCGCCACTATTGTCATCGAGTCTTAAAAACATGATTTGAGGTTCATCGATATAGGTTTCAAAATGAAAATGCGCATCCCCATTAATTCGAATTGAATCCAAACTTTTAAAGGAAGAGTCAGCGACCGAATACTTTTCTAAATAAAGTCCCCCTTTCTTTAAACCATCGACATTACCTGTGATGTTGAGATTTGTTTCTTTAGAGGACTGACAAGAGGCGATTGACAGGGCAGCGAGAAAACTAAGTATAATTTTTTTCATAAGTGTAGATTACATATTAGAAGCACCTTCCATTAAAAAGGTCGTTAATAAAGCAGCATAAGTTCCGACAACATAACCAAAAACAGCAAGCAAAACACCGACACTTGCCAATGAGGGGTGAAATGCACTGGCAACAACTGGAGCTGAAGCAGCACCACCGACATTGGCTTGACTCCCCACAGCTAAAAAGAAGTAAGGCGCTTTGATGAGTTTGGCAACCAAAATCAATAAACCTGCATGAATTGACATCCATACTAATCCGATAAGAATTAAGCCTGGATTTTCAAAAACCATACTGAGGTCCATTTTCATACCAATTGTGGCAACAAGGAAATAAATAAAGACACTTCCTAAACTACTGGCGCCAGCACCTTCATAAGTTTTTGCTTTTGTAAAAGAAAGTGCAACACCAATTGTTGTGGCTATTGTGATCATCCAGAAAAACTTGGATGTAAAAGAAGAGAGTGAAGATGTTTTGTCATTGAAGATTTCGAAATTAGATGTCAGGTAGTTTGAAATTCCATCTGCTCCCCAATGAGCAGCTCCAACAGCAGCAAAAGCAATTCCGAGCATCACCATATAATCTGTCAGTGAGGGTTTGCGCGAAACGCTTTTTGTATAATTTGTGACACGTTCTTTTAGATCGTCAATTGCAGTTGTATCTGATTTGAGCCATCTATCGATAGCATTTTTTCGGCCAATTCCCAGAAGAATGATGGCCATCCAAAGGTTGGCAACAACAATGTCAACGAGCACCATTCCGCCATATTTTTCAGGATTGTATTTGAATATTTCAAGCATTGCAGCTTGATTTGCACCTCCGCCAATCCAGCTTCCAGCTAGCGTTGATAGCCCTCTCCAGACAGCATCGAAACCTTGTCCACCAACTGTTTCTGGTGAGAAAGTAGAGATGATTAGAATTGCGATTGGTCCGCCAATGACAATACCTACCGTTCCTGTAAAGAACATAATCAAAGCCTTAAAACCGAGATTCTTGATGGCTTTTAAATCAATGCTAAGCGTCATCAAGACAAGTGATGCAGGTAGGAAATAACGGCTTGCCACATGGTAGAGGCTGGATATAGAGTCGTCAATAATACCTAAAGAATTAAAGATAGCGGGAATTAAATAACACATTAGTAGCGCAGGGACAAATTTGTAAAATTTTGCCCAAAACCCTGTTTTGATTGAAGAGGTGTAGAAAATAAGTCCAATACTCAGCATTAAAATACCGAGTACAATTGCATCATTGCTAAAGTAAGTTGATGTGTTTTCCATAAGTTATAACGTAAAGTCTAAAAACATAAATTTCAAAATCCAACACTACTAAAATTAATTGGAATAAGTGTGATGTTTGATGAATTTTTCGATGGCATTGATGAGCTTGTCAGAAATAGGGTGGGAAGGGTCAGTGTAAGAGGTTAAATTATCTTGTTGATCACCATTTATAATTTTAAAGACATGGTTCATATTTTCAATAACCAAGAGTTCTGAATTTTTTGCAGCTTCGTCAAGTGCTTCTGCGTCAGAAACAGGAACCTGCAAATCATCATCTCCATTGATGATAAGAATAGGTAACTCCTCAAGTTTTTTAATTTCTTCTGCGGGATCATATTGCATATAATTGCTTAGAAATTTTTGATTTCGTTTAGCGAAAATAGAAGCGATTACCTGATTATCACTGACTTTGATTTCTTCGTTTTTAAGGAGCTTCTCAAAATTATTTTCGGTTTCATCTTTTAACTGAGGCATTTGTTTTGCTATTTGCTTAATCATTATTTTATGAAAAGGTTTTGAAGTCCCAGCTATTGAGATCAGTGAGTTAATATCTGTTTTTTGCGCGGCAAGGATAGCGATTAAAGAACCTTGACTATGACCGATCAGGTGAATGTTTTGATGTCCTCTTTCTTCAAAATAATGAATGACATCAATTTGATCGTTTACAAAATCATCAAATAAAGTCTTATCACTCACTTGGTTGTTACGCATCATTTTTATAGAGCGTTTGTCATAAGAAAAGGTGTTGATTCCTTTTTCATTTAAAGCTTGATAGAGCATTTTGCTATGGTCACTTTTCATATTTGCTTGATTTCCATACCGATCGGTTGGCCCAGATCCTTGTATGAGAATGGCTAAAGCTGCATCTTGATCAGCATTGACTTCAAGGTAGGTTCCGTTGATGTATTTGTTGACTTTAATTTCTTTAGGCTGCGCCAATAAACTTGCAGAAATGCATAAGAAAAGGATGAGTATGGGATGTTTCATATTTTTGGTATTTAATATCGTAAAAATAAAACTAAAGTTAACACGGAGATTATATATTTGCAAAAAAAATAAAATGAGATTTATACTAGTTGTTGTATTTTTAGTACAATTTGGGCATGTTAATGCAAGTGAAGATTGGGGGCAAAACGGACACAGAGTTGTTGGTGAGGTTGCTGAACAACATTTATCTAAAAAAGCTAAAAGAAAGATTAACCGTTTATTAAAAGGAAAAAGTTTAGCAGTTGTTTCAACATACGGTGATGAAATCAAAAGTGAGTCTAAGTATGATAAGTTTAAAGCCTGGCATTACGCCAATGTTGATTTTGATAAAACTTATGATGAAGCTGATAAAAACGAAAGAGGAGATATCGTCACTGGCATTGAAAAGTGTATAGCTGTTTTAGAAGACAAATCAAGTTCAGAAGAAGATAAGGTTTTTTATTTAAAAATGTTGGTGCACTTATTAGGTGATATGCACCAGCCATTGCATTTTGGATTAAAAGAAGATCGTGGCGGAAATGACTTTAAGGTCAAATGGTTTAGGAAGAAATCGAACATCCACCGCGTATGGGATAGTCAGATGATTGAAAGTTATAAGATGAGCTACACAGAATTAGCAGATAACCTTCCAGTCTTGTCAAAGCCACAAGTAAAGTCAATCAAGTCAGGAGATATAATAGAGTGGGTTGAGGACACGCGTGTATTAACGCAAAGGATATATGATGAAACTGAGCTAGATGGAAACTTAAGCTACAGATATATGTACGATTGGTTTGATGTTGTGAAGATGCAGCTCGAAAAAGGAGGTATCCGTTTGGCAGCTTTGCTCAATCAAATTTATGGGTAAACATTAATACCAAAGGCTAATAGCTTTAAATGGCGTCCAGTATTTCGGGCGCCATTTTTGTTGTGCTCAATTTTATTTTTGATAGCTGTCCTATATATAGGTATATGCCCACCACATCAGGACAAGCTGTAAAGGAAGTCGTAGTATCAAAATCCATCGCTGAAGGCCCATTGATGCTTTTTTGTCATTGAGCATATGGAAGTGCACAATTAAAAAGACTGTCAACATCAGTAAAATACCAAGGGCAGCAATTGATTGTGTTTCTTTAAAGAGTAAGCCTATAGCGAGAATAATTTCAGCAATTCCAGCTAAATGATTTAAAATCCGTCTGTACGGAAAGAAGTGAGGGATGATTTTGACATACATTCTGGGTTTGATGAAATGCATAACACCGGCAAGTGCGTAGATCATTGCCATGATCATTATATCTATATTCATAAATCTAAATTATGCAAATAGAATGAGGATTGCGAAAGTTTAAAAGAAAATATATAAATCTTCAAAGAAGCTAAAAGAAGACTGTCAGTAAGGTTTAGAGCGTCAGAAAGCAGTTTTGAGTGTATGCAA
>JAKDUG010000086.1 GCA_030457805.1 Psychroflexus sp. | reverse complement strand
GTGAACGCAAAACTTTAAAAGCTTTCTCTTTGTTTTTATGTTGAGATTTTTGATCCTGACACTGCGCTACTAAACCTGTTGGTTCGTGTGTTAAACGCACAGCCGAATAAGTTGTGTTTACAGATTGCCCACCAGGTCCAGATGAACAGAAGTAATCAATACGCACATCTTTGGCTTCAATTTCGACATCAAACTCTTCAGCCTCAGGAAAAACCATAACCGTCGCTGCACTTGTATGCACTCGACCTTGAGTTTCCGTTTGTGGCACGCGCTGAACACGGTGCACACCAGCTTCATACTTTAATGTGCCGTACACATCATCTCCTGAAACCTCAAATTGAATCTCTTTAAAACCTCCATTTGTCCCTTCATTATAGTCAACTGTACTGACCTTCCAGCCTCTATTTTGACAATAACGTGTCAGCATATTATAAATATCCCCTGCAAAAATACTGGCTTCATCTCCACCAGCTCCTGCCCTGACTTCAACAACAGCATTTTTAGCATCTTCAGGATCTTTAGGAATCATCATCATCCTAATTTTATCTTCGAGATCAGGTAATTCTGACTCTGCATCTTCAAGCTGCATCTTTGCCATTTCGACCATTTCAGCATCGCCTCCATCAGCGATAATTTCTTTAGCCTCAGCAATATTATCAGTCAGTTCAATATACACATCACGCTCCGTCATGATGCTTTTTAGATCCTTATACTCCTTTGATAAACCGACATATCGCTTTTGATCAGCGATGATATCTGGCTGGATGATAAGATCATTCACTTCGTCGAAGCGTTGTTTAATAATATTTAATTTGTCTAACATAAATGCTTGAATTGTGCTGCAAAAATAAGATAATTTATGAATTGATATCAGCTTAAATCAACATAACTACAGATTAGAAATAAAAAAGCCGTCTCAAAAGATTGTGTTTGGCATTCACACCCGCTAAAACTTCGGAGGAGAGTGACAATCTACACTTTTGAGACGGCCTAAAAGACTTGACTTTAAAATTTATTTATCCACATTTTGACGAGCCACAATCTGTACATGTCAAACAGCCTTCCTGATAAACAAGCTGATCTGAATTACAGTTTTGGCAACGTCCTTTTGCTTCAGTTCCATCTTCAACATAGCGTTTTAAAGCGCGAACCACACCATTTTTCCATGTATTTATCGACTGACTATCAAGCTGTAAGCTATTGATCAAATCAACTATTTTATCAATTGGCATTCCGTAGCGAAGCGTGCTCGAAATGAGTTTAGCATAGTTCCAATATTCAGGATCAAATTTATGTGATAAGCCTTCGATTGTTGTTTTGTAACCGCGTTTATTTTCATACTGAAAATCATAGCGTGAGCTTCCATCTGAATTTCTCGCTTTGATAATCAATCCATTGCTCACCCAGCGCGGTAAGACAATTCCATCTTCATCATCTGCTAAACCAGTAAAGACCTCATATGCTTTGCCATTAATCGTACCGATAAAAGCAATCCATTTTTCTTTATTATTCTGAAAACGCACAATATCAGCAGTTAGGATCTCTGGACGCTTTGTCGGAAAAGTTGTGAGTGTATCTTGAGATTCATCCTCCTTCTCATCATTTGAGATTAAAACACCTGAACGTGAGCCATCGCGATAAACCGTCACACCTTTACAACCCGACTCCCATGCTTCTAAATAAAGCTGACCAACCAAGGCTTCTGTGGCATCATTAGGAAGATTGATTGTCACACTAATTGAATGGTCAACCCATTTCTGAACTGCACCCTGCATATGCACTTTACTCATCCAGTCAACATCATTTGACGTCGCTTTGTAGTAAGGAGACTTTTGCACAAGCACATCTAATTCTTTCTGCGTATAATTTTTATCAACATCATAATTATTGATTTTCATCCACTCTTTAAAACGGTGGTGAAAAACGACATACTCCTCCCAAGAATCACCAATCTCATCAACAAAATCTACACGTGCATTTTTATCATTTGGATTGACTTTGCGTCTTCTCTTATAAACTGGTAAAAACACAGGCTCGATTCCTGATGATGTTTGCGTCATCAAGCTTGTTGTTCCTGTTGGTGCTATTGTTAGCAAAGCAATATTACGACGACCGTATTCCATCATTTCGTAATAAAGCTCTTCATCAGCTTCTTTTAAACGCTGTATAAACGGATTATTTTCTTCGCGTTTAGCATCGTATATTTTAAAAGCACCACGCTCTTTGGCTGTATAAACTGAACCGCGATAAGCTGCAATTGCAAGAGTTTTATGAACCTCAACAGAAAAAGAGTTTCCTTTTTCAGAACCATACTGAATTCCTAAGGAAGCCAACATATCACCTTCTGCAGTAATGCCAATACCAGTTCGGCGACCTTCTTCAGCTTTCTTTCTAATGTTTGACCACAAGTTAAGTTCCGTGGCTTTAATTTCAGATGATTCAGGATCACATTCAATTTTATTGACAATCGCATCGATTTTTTCCAATTCTAAATCAATGATATCATCCATAATGCGCTGCGCATAAGCTACATGTTTTTTGAAAAGATCAAAATTAAATTCAGCCTTATCTGTAAATGGATTTTCGACGTATGAATATAAATTAATAGCTAAAAGCCGGCATGAATCGTAAGGACACAGCGGGATTTCACCACATGGATTTGTCGAAACAGTTTCGTAACCCAAATCTGCATAGCAATCCGGAATAGATTCATTTTTAATTGTATCCCAAAATAAAATACCTGGCTCGGCAGACTTCCATGCATTGTGCACAATTTTACTCCACAAACCATTGGCATCAATTGAATGACTCATTTTAGGAGCATCACTAAAAACAGGATACTTTTGAGTATAAGATTTCTTATCACGAACAGACCTCATAAACTCATCATCAATTCGCACTGAAACATTAGCTCCGGTCACCTTTCCCTGTTCCATTTTCGCATCGATAAAATCTTCAGCATCAGGATGATTGATTGAAACAGAAAGCATCAACGCACCTCGGCGACCATCTTGAGCAACCTCACGTGTTGAGTTTGAATAACGCTCCATAAACGGAACAATACCTGTTGAAGTCAAAGCGGAATTCTTAACATCACTTCCTTTTGGTCGGATGTGAGACAAATCATGACCGACACCACCGCGGCGTTTCATCAATTGCACTTGCTCTTGATCAACCTTCATGATACCGCCATAAGAATCAGATTGACTTCCATTTCCAATAACGAAACAATTAGAAAGCGAAGCAATTTGATATGGGTTGCCAATACCTGCCATTGGGCTGCCCTGAGGAACGATATATTTAAAATTCTTAATCAAATCAAAAACCTCTTCTTCAGACATTGGATTAGGATATTTTTGCTCAACACGTGCAATCTCTTTTGCAATTCGACGATGCATATCGTCTGGTGTTAATTCAAAAATATTTCCTTCAGAATCTTTTAAGGCATATTTATTGACCCAAACACGAGCCGCTAAATCATCACCTTTAAAATACTCGAGAGAAGCTTCATAAGCTTCATCTTGAGTGTAACTTTTTTTAACTGAATGGGCTTCAACTTTCATAAGATTTTGATTTAAAATTGATTAAGGATTATTTCTTGTTTTTCGTTGTGTAAACTTAAGAAAAAAACGAATATAGTCAATCTTAAAAATGAAAAGTTTACGAAAAAAAATCTCAAACCTCTACAAATCAGCGGTTTGATTTTTTTAAATAAAAAAAAGTTGACAAATTATGAAATTTATAAAATTATAATCAAAGGTGAAGTTAAACCGCTTAAAGCTCAACAACCAGTCCAATTCCGAGCTGTTGCTTCCATTGAATCTTACTTCCACCTTCAACAATATCGCCCTCAGAATTTTCGATTTTAACCTTCACATCATCATCATATTTGAGATGCGAACCGAAAGAGGCCTTAATGTATCCGTTGACTTTGAAATTGAGATTTAACTCCCAATCCACATCAACATTTCCAAAATTATGTGCGTAATCAGAATATAAACTTAACCGGCTAAAAATCTCTACGTTTTCTAGAATTTCTTTTGTCAATTCATTTGTAATAAGCAAACCGAGTTCTACACGTGATTTTTCTCCTTCTCTAATCATATTACCATTTACATCATAAACAGCTTCTTTCACACCAAAAGCACCCTCGTCTGCCAAACGCTGGTTTAGCACAAAAGTCGACTTCATGGTTATTGGAGAGAGATACAAAATACGTTTTGCATCATCAGAAGTAAATTCAGCACCGGAACCGACAAATAAATAGCCAGGCGCCATAAATTGGGATATCGTCTCATCGCGATTGGGATAATTGTAACCGTGTGTAAATTGAGATTTAAAACTCAATTTTGAAGAGTAGAACCAATTAGAGTCTTCTCGAAATCGATACCCTAATGTTGACACAAACTCGAAATTATCATCCGTTTTTCTCAGTTTTTGATCCTCCTGCTTATTAACTCCATAGCGCACAATCACCTCATTGCCCCATTTTAAATCATCTTTGAGAAACTGACGTTTAAAATGCATACCGACGAGCCCTGAAATTGAGTTAGATCCTCCCGTATTCCAATTTACGAAAGAAACTTCACTGAGATCAAAAGTGAATTTATTTTTATGATCCCAAAAACTTGTCGGTCCATTGACTCGCACAAGATCACTCTTATTCAAAAGATAAGTCTTTTTATAATCTAAACTTGTTTTTATCAAGTCTATGGGTCCTTTGGAATAAAAAAATTCCGCAACGGACTTTTGCATCTGAATTTCACCGAAAGCTTGTCCGCGGCTCAATTGAGATATCAGAAGTAGAAAAATAAGACAAAGAAATCGCTTCATTTTTAATAATCAAATGTGCCAAATTCGCTTTTTATAGTCAAGGATTTTTTCTCAGCTGCTTTAACACGACCTACAATTTGTGCATCAACATTAAAAGTTTTTGAGATTTGTATAATTTCTTCAGCAAACTTTTCGTCAACGTAAAGCTCCATACGATGTCCCATATTAAAAACTTGATACATTTCCTCCCAAGAAGTTTGACTTTCTTCCTGAATCAGCTTAAACAACGGCGGCACTTCAAACATATTGTCTTTGACCACTTTTAAGCTGTCGATAAAATGAAGTATTTTAGTTTGTGCACCTCCACTACAATGTACCATTCCGTTAATGTTTTTGGCACCAACTTCATTGAGAACTTTTTTAATAATCGGCGCATAAGTTCTGGTTGGTGATAAGATCAACTGCCCAACATTGATATCAAGGCCTTCCACTTTATCTTCAAGTTTTTTAGAGCCTGAATAAATTAAATCTTGCGGAACTTGAGGATCAAAACTTTCAGGGAAATCTGTTGCTAATGATTTATCAAGCACATCATGTCGTGCTGATGTCAAACCATTACTTCCCATACCTCCATTATATTGATCTTCATAAGTTGCCTGCCCAAAAGAAGCCAAACCAACAATCACATTGCCTGGTTTGATATTGGCATTATCAATAACATCTTCACGCTTCAGACGACAAGTCACTGTTGAATCAACAATAATAGTCCGCACCAAATCACCGACATCTGCAGTTTCACCACCTGTGGTATGGATATCAAGGCCGTGTTTGCCCAGTTCTTCACACAAATCTTCTGTGCCGTTGATAATTTCAGAGATGACCTCCCCTGGAATTACATTTTTATTACGGCCGATGGTTGACGAAAGCAGAATGTTTTCTGTCGCCCCTACACACAATAAATCGTCAACATTCATGATAAGTGCATCTTGCGCAATTCCTTTCCAGACAGAAAGGTCACCCGTTTTCTTCCAATACATATACGCCAAGGAAGATTTTGTCCCTGCGCCATCTGCGTGCATCACTAAACAATGTAAGTCGCTTTGCGTCAGATGATCAGGAATAATTTTACAAAAAGCTTGTGGGTAAAGCCCTTTATCAATCTTTTTGATTGCATTATGCACATCTTCTTTTTGTGCAGAAACGCCTCTTTGACTATAGCGATTACTTGGTGTAGACATGGTGAAAAAATTTTGACAAAAGTAATGAAAAAAAGAAACCCTCATCATGAAAATGAGAGGGTTTAAGTTTAATTAAAATTTTATTTAATAAATAATAATTCTCTGTATTTCGTCAGTGTCCAAAGTTCATCATCCACCAAAAGCTCTAGCTTATCGCAGTGATACCTGATATCCTCAAAATAAGGTTTGACTTCATCACAATATAAAAATGCACGTTTTACATAGTCTTCAGTGTGATTTGCTTTTTTACGGGCAGTTATCATTTCATCAATATTCTTATTGATATGCGCAATGTGTTTTGATATGGCTTCAATGATGTTCATCTGCTCTATAGCCTGATCCTTAAAGTCTTGACCATATATTTCCTTCAGTCCTTTGACATTTTCGATCAATACATTTTGATATTTGATAGCTGTTGGAATCACATGATTTCTAGCAATATCTCCAATCAATCGCCCTTCGATCTGAATGTGTTTTGAGTAGTCTTCAATCTCAATATCATAGCGTGCCTTGGCTTCAGTTTCATTCATGATTCCTAAATCAGAAAACAAGTCAATTGCTTTTTTTGAAATTTTAGCTTGAAGTGCTTCTGGTGTATTTGGGTAATTACTCAAACCACGTGTTTGCGCTTCTTCTTCCCAAGCCTTACCATAGCCATCACCCTCAAATCTAATTTTAGACGATTTTTTAATATACTCTCGCAAGACATTAAAGATGGCATCATCTTTTTTCATTTTTTCAGAAGAAATCAGGCCGTCAACTTCGTGTTTAAATTCAATTAGTTGCTTGGCCACAATACTGTTTAAAACTGTCATTGGATCAGCGCAATTAGCCGTAGACCCAACAGCTCTCAACTCAAATCTGTTTCCTGTAAACGCAAAAGGAGATGTTCTGTTACGATCTGTATTATCTAATAATATTTCTGGTATTTTCCCAACCACATTAAGTTTTAAATCTGTTTTTTCCTGTGGAGAAAGCTTGCCATCAGTCACTTTTTCAAGTTCATCGAGAACTTGCGTTAGCTGTGATCCAATAAAAACAGAAATGATGGCTGGCGGTGCTTCTCCAGCCCCTAATCGGTGATCATTAGAAGCTGACGCGATTGTTGCTCTCAAAATTTCCTCATTTTCAAAAACAGCTTTAATTGTATTGATAAAAAACGTGAGGAAGCTCAAGTTTTTGGTTGGTGTTTTTCCGGGGCTCAATAAATTTGAGCCTGTATCTGTTGCTAAAGACCAGTTGTTGTGTTTTCCGCTACCATTAATTTCTTTAAAAGGCTTTTCATGAAAAAGGACAACAAAGTTGTGACGCTCAGCAACCTTTTCCATGACATGCATTAAAAGCGAATTATGATCAACGGCTAAATTGGCTTCTTCAAATATTGGTGCTAACTCAAATTGGTTTGGCGCAGCTTCATTATGTCTTGTTTTTGCAGGAATACCTAAGAGTAAACATTCATGCTCAAGCTCACGCATGTAATTTAAAGCTCGCGTCGGAATGGATCCAAAATAGTGATCGTGAAGCTGTTGTCCTTTTGCAGGCGGATGACCGAGAAGTGTACGACCAGATATCATCAAATCGGGACGTGAAGCTGCCAATGCGGAATCTATCAAGAAATACTCCTGTTCCCACCCTAGTGTTGCAGAGACTTTTTTAACCTTTTTATCAAAATAGCGCACCACATCAGTGGCTGCTTTATCTAAAACCGAGATTGATTTTAATAATGGTGTTTTATAATCCAGCGCTTCAGCTGTGTAAGCAATAAAAATGGTCGGAATACACAAGGTTGTCCCCCAAACAAAGGCTGGTGATGTTGGATCCCAAGCTGTATAACCGCGTGCTTCGAATGTATTTCGGATACCACCATGTGGCAAACTTGATGCATCTGGCTCTTGTTGCACCAATTGCTGGCCGCTAAATTTTTCAATGGCACTACCATCACTCGTTGTCTCAAAAAAGGCATCGTGTTTTTCGGCAGTTGATCCAGTCAGCGGTTGGAACCAGTGTGTGTAATGTGTTGCACCTTTCGAAATTCCCCATTCCTTCATACCAGTTGAAATATGATCCGCTAATTGCCTATCAATTTTCTCGCCTTTATCAATGGCATTCATGACACTGTCGAAAGAATCACTTGTAAGGTATTGACGCATGGCCCTTTTGTTAAACACATTTTTGGCGAATAACTCCGATTGGCGTTCGACGTCTTTAACCTCAACAGCTTTTCTGTTGTGTGCTTCTTTAATTGCATTAAATCTTAAAACAGCCATAAATTTTATTTTACAGC
>JAKDUG010000085.1 GCA_030457805.1 Psychroflexus sp. | reverse complement strand
TTAGAAGCAGCCACGCAAGCCCTGATTAAAAATGACATACAAACCTTAGTCACAGCGCCGATTAACAAAAACTCAATTCAGTCAGAGGAATTTAAATTCCCTGGACACACAGACTATTTAGCACAAGAGTTAAAAGGTGATAGCTTGATGTTCATGGTATCTGACACGATAAAAGTAGGTCTTTTGACGGATCATGTTCCAATTAAAGATATCTCAAATCACATTACAACTAAAAGTCTACAGGACAAAATCAACGCAATACACAATTCCTTAAAAATGGATTTTGGTGTTGAAATGCCAAAAATTGCGGTACTGGGAGTCAATCCACATAGCGGTGATAATGGCGTGATTGGTGCTGAAGATGAAGAAATCATCAAGCCAGCCTTAAAAAAGTTTGTCGATGCTGGCAAGTTTGTTTTTGGTCCGTATGCTGCAGACAGCTTTTTTGGCTCAAAGCAACACGAAAAATTTGATGCGATCTTAGCCGCCTATCACGATCAAGGCTTGATTCCTTTCAAAACCTTATCTTTTGGTGAAGGCGTCAATTACACAGCAGGCCTCAATAGAGTCCGGACCTCTCCCGATCACGGAACAGCATTTGATATTGCAGGAAAAGGAACAGCCAATTTCAATTCGTTTAATGAGGCTATTTTTACATCCATAAAAATCTACAAAAACAGAATGGAATATATCGATCTCAAGAAGAATGCATTAGAACCACAAAAAACATCTCATAATAATAAAAAATAAAATAGTTTCTACGATAATTTTTATATATTTGCACGCTCTAAACTGATGTTGTGATGGAAGAGAAAAATACTTACACCATTAAATTTGTAGGATTAAAGGAAGGAAAGCACCAGTTTGAATACCAGATTACAGATCAGTTCTTTGATTTTTTTGAGTATGATGATTTCAACAAAGCTGACGTTAAACTCAATATTGGGCTCAACAAAAAAGCAAACATGCTAGAGTTCACTTTTGAAGCTGACGGAATCATGAATTTAGATTGTGATGTCTCAACAGAGCCTTATGATCAAGAAATTCAGAACAATATCAAGCTTGTTGTTAAATTTGGAGATGACTACAATGACGATCATGAGGAAATTTTAATTTTACCATGGTCAGAATACGAGCTAGATGTCAAACAATACATTTACGAGGCGATTGTATTAGCAATTCCTCAAAAACGTATGCATCCAGGTGTTGAAGACGGAACATTAGACTCAGAGATTTTAGACAAATTAGAAGATTATCAGCCAAAAGCTGAAGACGATAATAAAGACGAAGAAAAGATTGACCCACGGTGGGAAGATTTAAAAAAATTATTAAACGAATAAATAGTTGAGTAATGGCACATCCAAAGAGAAAGACCTCAAAAACAAGAAGAGATAAAAGACGTACGCACCTTAAAGCTGCTATGCCACAAATCGCGACGGACTCTACAACTGGCGAGGCGCACCTATACCATAGAGCGCACTGGCACGAAGGGAAACTTTACTACAGAGGTAAAGTCCTTATAGACAATACTGAAGAAGTCGAGGAAGTCGAATAATTAGACACTGGCTTAGTCACAAAATAACACTCTTTCATATCTCATGAAAGAGTTTTTTTGTTGATTTTCATGAAGCTTTTAGTTTTAGAAAATCAAGCTTTTACCTATGGCTTAGGTATTACTTTTTAAAATTTCAGACAGAGAAAGTTATATCCCGCACATTCTTTCTTAGACGTCTATTCTTTCCGTTATAAAATTCAAAGACGGTTTTATTGACTGTTGATGACAAAAACTCCTCAGCAGAATTGATGCTCACAAAAGATTTAAAAAATTAATATAGCACATAAAAAAAGGCTACCCGAGGGTAGCCTTTGTGGAATTGAAAAAAAAATGTTTATATGATTAGATCAAACGCACATTTGCAGCGTTCATTCCTTTTCTGCCTTCTTCTTCTGAATACTCAACAGCATCACCTTCATTTAATGATTCGCCGTTTAAACTTGTGACGTGTACAAAGATGTCTTCTCCTGTGTCGTCGTTTGTAATGAATCCGTAACCTTTTGACTCATTAAAAAATTTTACTTTACCTTCCATAATATAATAATAATTAATAATATGGCAAAAGTACATAATAATAATGATAGAGAAATAGAGAAATCCTAATTTTTTTTTTAAAAATATTTAATCGCGTTGCCAAGTCAAAAAATTGATCACTAGCGTGTGTCTTTGTCTTTCATCTGATCCAATCTCTCCTTGGTTAGCGTATAGTCTTCAAGTTTTTTTCCTTTCCATCTGTGATAGAGGAAAAGTGGCATCAAAATAAATGAACTTGCTAAAACAGATAAGCCGATAATCACCTCTCCTGTCTTGACATCTTCGTACGCCTTCATATAAAAGCCAACGCCGAAACTGATAGCTATAATGATTATAACAATTTTAATAAGTGTTCTCATAATCTAAATTAAACTGTGACTTCAATCAACTTCTGTCGGTAAGCCGTTAAAAGTTTTGATTTCGAAATAAATCCAACATATTTTCCATCCTTGATCACTGGTAAATTCCAGGCATCTGTTTGTTGAAATTTCGTCATAATGGTCTGCATCCTTGAATCGACCAAATCAATGACATCTGGAGCATTTTGCATCAAATCATAGACCTTCACTTTATCGTATAGCTTGTGGTCAAACATGATCGTCCTGATATCATCTAGCAAAATAATACCCTTAAAGTTCTGGTTTTCATCAACAACAGGAAAGATATTTCGAGAAGATTTAACAACACCGTGTTTCACAACGTCACCTAAAGTCATGTCCTCGCTTAAAACTTGAAAGTTTTTTTCAATCACCTGCTTGATATCTAACAAGGTCAACACTGTTTTGTCTTTATCATGTGTCAACAATTCTCCTCTTTTCGCTAATTCCATTGTATAAACAGAGTGTGGTTGCACCGCATGTGTAATCAAATAAGAGGTCAGGGCAGTAATCATCAATGGTACAAAAAGCTCATAACCTCCGGTGAGTTCGGCAATCAGGAAAATCGCCGTGAGTGGCGCATGCAGGACGCCTGCCATCAAACCAGCCATTCCCACCATCGTAAAACTTCCCACAGAAATGGGTTTATTAAAGAAGCCCAAATGATTGATCAACAGAGCGTAGCAATGCCCTAGGGCGCTTCCCATAAAAAGAACAGGCGCAAATATGCCACCAACACCGCCGGCAACAAATGTCAATGATGTTGCGACAATCTTAAAGAGAACCAAGCCCGCCAAAAGTGCAATGACAACCCAAATATTATCTAAAAACTCATTGAAAAAGTTCGTTTGTAGTGCTTCTTGATAATTTTCTGTAAGCAAGTTATTGATCACACCGTAACCCTCACCGTATAAAGGAGGAATAAAATAAAGCACCACGCCTAAACCTAATCCCGCTAAAACAAGCCGTAAAAAGGTATTTTTAATCGAGGTAAAAATGCGGTGAATCTTAAAATAAATATGTGTAAAATATATAGAGCCCAAGGCAGATATACAGCCTAGAACAACATAAAAAGGCGCCTGAGAAATTGTAAAATGATCATTGAGCTCGAAAGGAATAATTGTATCAGATCCAAAGAAAAAATACGAGGTGAGAATGGCAGAAACAGAAGCTGTCAAAAGCGGCAGCATACTCACCAAAGTCAAGTCAAGACTAAAAACCTCAATGGCAAAAATAATTGCTGCAATCGGCGCTTTAAAAATTGATGACATAGCACCCGCAGCCGCACAACCAATCAAAAGTGTCCGCATACTTTGGTTCATACGGAACATTCTTGAAATATTTGAACCCAAGGAAGCACCAGTGGCAACGGTCGGCCCCTCCAACCCGACAGATCCCCCAAAACCAACCGTAATCGGAGCGGTAATTAATGAAGCGTACATTTGAAAGCGCTGCATAATTCCTTTTTGTTTAGAAATAGCATACAATGTTGAAGGAATACCATGTCCGAGTGGCTTGCGAATGATTTTTTTGATAATAAAGTAGACCAAGGCAAGGCCTATCACCGGAAAGACAAAGTAGAATGCATGATAATAGTTTGCAATAAACTCTCCCTCTAGTAGATGCTGTATAAAGTGTGTGAGATTTTTAATCACAACAGCGCCAAGGCCGGCGATAAATCCAATCACAGCACTCAGAATAAGCGTAAATTGTTGCTCCGACAAATGTTTTGTCTTCCAGAGCAAAAAACGCTGTAAAATAGGGACTTGTTTAAAAGACTTCATCTTAAAAGATTCGTTTTAAATTACTGCTGTACCCCTGAAGAACTAATAAAAACAGCACTAAGATAGCTTCACATCAATATGAAGTTCCTTCAATTGATCTGCACTCAACTGCGCTGGTGCATCAATCATAATATCGCGACCAGAATTGTTTTTTGGAAAAGCAATAAAATCACGAATACTTTCTTGGCCACCTAAAATAGCCACAAGTCGATCTAAACCAAAAGCAAGTCCGCCATGTGGTGGTGCTCCATATTCAAAGGCATCCATTAAAAATCCAAATTGAGCACGTGCTTCTTCTTCAGTAAACCCAAGATAATCAAACATTTTTGATTGTGTTTCTTTATCGTGAATTCGAATTGATCCGCCACCAATTTCATTACCGTTTAAGACCAAGTCATAAGCGTTAGCTCTCACCTCACCCGGATTTGATTTTAACTTTTCAAAGTCTTCAGTTTTTGGCGAAGTAAATGGGTGATGCATTGCATGAAAGCGCTGTGCTTCTTCATCCCATTCTAACAATGGGAAATCAACAACCCATAGAGGTGCAAATTCATTTGGCTTCCTCAAGCCTAATCGCGTTGCCATCTCCATTCGCAAGGCACTGAGTTGCGCTCTTGTTTCATTTATTTTACCTGACAAAACAGCGATGAGATCTCCTGGTTTTGCGCCAGTTTTGTCTGCCCAAGCCTTGAGATCATCAGTGTCGTAAAATTTATCGACAGATGACTTAAAGCTCCCGTCTTCGTTGTATTTGGCATAAACCATTCCATTTGCGCCAACTTGCGGCCTTTTGACCCACTCTATCAGTTTATCAATCTCTTTGCGCGAATAACTCGCCGCCCCTGGAATTGCAATACCGACAACTAAATCAGCAGTATTAAAAACTTTAAAATCTTTGTGTTGTGCAACAGCATTTAGCTCGCCAAACTCCATTCCGAAACGGATATCTGGTTTGTCATTTCCATAGAGGCGCATGGCATCGGCATAAGTCATCCGTGGGAATTGTTTAACCTCAACACCGTTTATTTCTTTTAATAGATATGTTGTCAAACCCTCAAAAGTAGTGAGTACTTCTTCCTGATCTACAAAGGACATTTCACAATCAATCTGTGTAAACTCTGGCTGACGATCCGCACGTAAATCCTCATCTCTAAAACACTTGACAATTTGAAAATACTTATCGAGTCCACCTACCATTAGAAGTTGTTTAAAGGTTTGTGGCGATTGAGGTAATGCATAAAACTGACCTTCATTCATGCGGCTTGGCACCACAAAATCACGTGCACCTTCTGGCGTCGATTTAATAAGGTATGGCGTCTCGACATCAACAAAGTCTTTTTGCGTCAAGTAATTTCTTACAGCCATTGAAACTTTACTTCTAAAGAGAAGTTTATTTTTCACTGGGGAACGTCTCAAATCGAGATAGCGGTACTTCATTCGCAAATCTTCACCGCCATCAGTTTCATCCTCAATTGTAAAAGGAGGCGTTTTAGAAGCATTGAGAATATTGAGATCTTCAACTAAAACCTCAACTTCACCTGTTGATATATTTTTATTTTTTGATTCTCTTTCAATCACTTTTCCTTCGATCTGAATAACATATTCACGACCAATTTCTCGCGCTTTCTCAACAATAGCATTTGGTGTTCGTTCGGCATCAAAAACAAGTTGCGTAATCCCGTAACGATCTCGTATATCAATCCAAATAATAAAACCTTTATCTCTGATGGTTTGTGCCCAACCTGAGAGTTTAACTGTTTGTCCTAAATTTTCAAGACTTAATGCGTTGTTAGTGTGCGTTCTATACATTTTATTTATCTATTGTGAATCGAGATGCAAAAGTAAGAAGTTATGCTGCTTAAACGCAAGGTCTTCAATAAAAATTATTCCACTTCTTATCTACACCTAGGCTGCTGATTTGGAAGGCTTAAAAAGTCATTTTTATTTCGTCAAGCTGCGGACAGGACAATGAATAAGATGATCATTGGTCATTCCTATAGCTTGCATAAATGCATAAACTGTTGTCGGGCCGAGAAAAAGAAATCCTTTCTGTTTGAGATCACGACTTATCTTTTGACTTAATTCTGTTTGTGAAGGCACCTCATCCAAGGTTAAAAATTCTGATTGAATGGGTTTAAAATCAACATATTTCCAAATAAACATATCAAAACTTCCGTATTCTTTTTGCAATGCTTGGACAGATTTTGCATTTTGGATTGCAGCGTCAATTTTCTTTTGATTTCTAACGATGCCAGCGTCTTGACACAAATGATTTATTTTTTCAGCTGAGTATTCTGACACCTTATCGATCTCAAAGTCGTCAAAAGCCACTCGAAAGTTCTCTCTTTTTTTCAGGATGGTCAACCAACTTAAACCGGCTTGAAAACTTTCTAAAACGAGAAACTCAAAAAGTTTTTGATCATCATGTAAAGGTTTCCCCCATTCGTTATCATGATAATCCTCATAAAGTGAATTCCCTAAACACCAATCACATTTTTTTCCTTCCATATCACAAAAATACAAAAAGCGGCTGAACAAAAATTTGCTCAGCCGCTTACTTTAGCTTACTTCAATTGAGGGACTCATGAATTACATTGTATCCCAGAATAAAGCTGTTTGTTGTGTATCTCCTCCAATGTCGCTAGAAGCAGCATCGTAGTTAGATTCATTTAAGTTTTGCTCATTCACTGGATATTTATATCTCAACGGAACAGGGTTATTAGTATCTTCTGGAAGATTTAAGGTTGGCGAATCAAATTTTCTCCACACTGCCCATCCTTGAAAAGGATTGTCAAACATGGCTATCCAAAATTGCTCACCAATACTCTCTCTCCAATTAGCAGAATCAAAAGCCACATCTCCTTGCATGATATAACTATCAATAGCAGTTTGATCTGTAATCCCTGCATAATTCATTGACGCTGTAATTGCTTCTTCATAATGGAGATCGGCAGTCAAAGGTGTTGCATAAGTTCTTGCTGCAGCTTCAGCCAATAAGAAAGAGACCTCAGTAAAGTCCATATAAATTCCTGGATGCGTTGGATCAATAAAATTATCGCCGATATGCGTGTAATTCGCAAAGGTATTTTCACCGCCATAAACGCCACCATCATAAACGCCTGCACCAAGGTTATCATCAAAATAATAATCACGGCGTGGATCGTCTAGACCATTCATGACATCTATAACTGTATTCGCTGCTAAATAGTCTGAACGTCCAGACTGTACCAAATCAACCCAAAGTGGATTCGTATTAGGAGGTGAACTTTGATAAAGAATCACTGCATTGTCATCATTGCTATCCATCACTCCTGACGAAATTGCGTCTTCAGCAAAATCCTGTGCCATTGCTTGCATTGACCCTACATCTGCAATTCGCATTGCTAGCCTAAGCTGTAATGAGTTTGAAAACTTTTTCCATTTAGCCATATTCCCAGAAAAAATGATATCAGGCCCACCAAATCCGTCACCTGCTTGAATTTTAGTTCTCGCATCTTGGATTCTTACTAGCAAATCTTCATATATTTCTGAGGCATCATCATAAACAGGTGATGTTATTTCTTCAGCGTTAAGCGCTTCTGAATAAGGAACATTACCAAAAGTGTCAACAAGAAATTGCCAAGCATAAACCTGTATCACTTCAATTTGACCAAGTCTTGCATCTTTTTGAGCTTGTGATAATTCCTCATTATCAGCGATGTATGATTTAGCATCATCTAGATCCTTTAAAACATTACGATATAAGATTGACCATTGACTTTGTGGCACATTACGACTCACAAGCTTGTAATTCGGTTCATCTAAGTATGTTGTCGATGTCAAGTATTGAGAAATAAATCTGTATACATTTCGGTTGACATTCGGGCTCGCTAACAGATCTCCTAAACTCTTAACAGAACTCGTGAAGAGAAAATCTTCAGTCACTTCTGTCGGGTTTTTAGGATCCTCATTCAATCTCTCGTACTTATCATCATCTGCACAGCTGATGAAAAGCGAGGCAACTATAAATGTTATTATACCCGTTGGGTGAAACTATTGAAAAAAAATGAA
>JAKDUG010000084.1 GCA_030457805.1 Psychroflexus sp. | reverse complement strand
GTTACCTGCAAGCTGAAAAAAGCCAGCCGCACAAATAGCACATTTGGTTTTTTCCAACGCTAAAGCCAACGCTATAAAAACCAAAAGAGCTATTTTAGCCAACGCACAAGAAAAATGAAAATAAAAGAACTAAAAAAAATATGTCAGAAGACCAGAAAAGAATATTAGAAACACAACTTTGGGGAATAGCCAACCTATTAAGAGGAAAGATAAGTGCAGACGACTACCGAGACTACATTCTCGGTTTTATCTTTTATAAATACCTGAGTGAAAAACAATATTTGTACGCCAACGAACTACTTGAAGGCGAAGAAGTAACCGATTATAAAGAAGTAACCGATACGGATACGCTTGATGCAATAAAAGAAGAATCCCTTTTGAAATTGGGTTACTTCTTGCAACCGAAAGAATTGTTTTCTGAATTGGCGAAAAAAGGAAATGCCGATACTGAAAGCGAGAGCAACTACATCATAGAGGACTTACAAGCGGTAATGAACCACATTGAGCAAAGCACAATGGGTACGGAATCTGAAGAAGATTTCAATGCTTTGTTTGAGGACTTGGATTTGACTTCCACCAAGATTGGTAGAACAGTTGGAGCGAGAAACGAAGTAATTGTAAAAATCTTAAACCATCTCGACAAAATCGATTTCAAATTACAAGATATTGATGCAGATGTTCTTGGAGATGCATACGAGTATTTGATTGCGAAATTTGCAGCAGGAGCAGGAAAATCAGCAGGGGAATTTTATACGCCACAACAGGTTTCTAAAATATTGGCGAAAATTGTAACCACAGGAAAGACAAAGCTAAAGTCAGTATATGACCCAACCTGCGGTTCGGGTTCTTTATTGCTTCGTGTGGCTCGTGAAGTAGAAGACGTTGGCGAGTTCTACGGTCAAGAATTGAACCGTACTACTTACAACTTGGCTCGAATGAATATGATTTTGCACGACATACATTTTCGTGAATTCAGTATTGAGCAGGAAGACACCTTAGAAAACCCACAACATCTTGAAAAACGTTTCGAAGCAGTTGTTGCCAATCCGCCATTTTCGGCACATTGGAAAAGTGACAAGAATCCCTTGAACAATACGGACGAACGTTTTAGCCAATATGGACGATTAGCACCAAAAACAAAAGCTGATTATGCCTTCATAACGCATATGATTTACCAATTGGCTGATAACGGAATTATGGCAACTGTTGTACCACACGGTGTTTTGTTTAGAGGTGCTGCTGAAGGAACAATACGAGAATATCTAATCAAAGAACTCAATTATTTAGATGCTGTTATTGGCTTGCCTGCAAATATCTTTTATGGCACCTCTATCCCAACCTGTATTTTGGTATTCAAAAAATGTAGAGAAGTAGATGACAACATTGTCTTTATCGATGCGAGCGGAGAGGACCATTACATCAGAAACGGCAATCAAAACGAACTGCGAGAAGAAGATGTAGAGAACATCATTAGCACCTACAGAAATCGAGAAACCAAAGACAAATACAGTTATATAGCCAACCTAGAAGAAATTGCAGAAAATGATTACAATCTAAATATTCCGCGCTATGTAGATACATTTCCAGAAGAAGAATCTGTTGACCTTGCTGAAGTTTCTGAGCGATTGGTTGGTTATGATAATGACCTTGAAGAAGTGAATAATGAAATTATTGGCTTTTGTACTGAATTAGGTGTTGTACCACCTTTTAAAGTCGGAGAAGATGGAGAATAGCATTACACCAAAATTGAGGTTCCCTGAATTTGACAATATACAACCATATATAAAATTTGGGAAAGTGGTTGCATCAAACATTTATGGTCCCCGATTTAATGCAAAAGACTATGATAACGAAGGAAATGTCAAAACTATTCGAGGTACAGATGTAAGTAGTGATGGAGAATTTTTATATGAACAAATACCTATTGCAAATCTTGACCAAAATCTAGTTGACAGGCATAAGCTTGAAGATGGTGATTTGGTTATGATTACTACTGCTGACTGTGGTTTAACGGGTGTTTTTAGGAAACAAAATATTGACTATATTTCTAGTGCTTATGGTGTTAGAATAAGGTTAAACGACAAAGGTTACCCCTATTATTTTAAGTATTTCTTTCAAACAAGACACGCCAAAAAAGAAGTGGCTAGTTTTGTTAGAAAAGCTACAGTAGCCAATCTTCCAGGCTCAGATATTCTTCGTATCAAATTGAATTTACCTTCAATCGAAGAACAATTCAAAATAGCAACCTTCCTCACCGCCATAGACAAACGAATCAAAATCTTAGAAAAAAAGAAAACAGATTTAGAGCAATACAAAAAAGGTGTAATGCAAAAAATCTTTTCGCAAGAAATCCGCTTTAAAAAAGAGGACGGAACAGATTTTCCAGATTGGGAAGAAAAAAAGTTGAGTGAGGTCTTTAGTTCAGCTAAAGGCCAAGGGTTATCAAAAGGCAAGATTGAAGAAAATGGGGAAAATGAATGCGTGCTCTACGGAGAATTGTATACAACTTACGCAGAAGTCATTACTACAATTATAAGTAGAACGAATTCAAATGAAGGTGTTAAATCAATAGCAGGTGATTTGTTGGTTCCGTGTTCAACAACTACCACAGGAATTGACCTTGCCAATGTTACAGCACTAAATAAAGCTGACGTTTTATTGGGTGGAGATATAACCATTCTTCGAGGAAAAGAAAATGTAGATAACACATTTTATGCTTACTATCTATCAAATTATAAAAAAAATGAATTAGCAAGATTTGGACAAGGAACAACTATTGTTCATCTGTACTACAATCACTTTAAAGTGATGAAAATTGATGTTCCAAAAGTTGAAGAGCAACAAAAGATTGCATCCTTTTTAGTAACAATTGATAATTCTATTCAAACTTTAGGTGAGCAAATTGAAGAGAGTAGGTTATTTAAAAAAGGTTTACTGCAAAAAATGTTTGTGTAGTTATGGAGAAAACAAGAGCAGTCATAACCGCAAATCTCAGTTCTCATAAAGACTTTGAATACTATTTTTCCATCATAGATATTGCAGAAGATTCTGTAAATGAAAAACCTGATGTAACTATTGACTGTTGCAAATCACTTATAGAAGGTGTAGCAAAGAGCATTTTAATCACACTTGATAACAACTACAAGAAAAACAACAAATTGGTTGATGGCGTAAAAGCTTCAAAACTATTTGACAAAGCCATCAAACTCATTTCTAAATACGACCAATCATTAATTGGAAAGGAAACAGATTTTTTATCAAAATCAAGAGAGTTAGTAGATGTCATTATTGGCATTAGAAATGATAGAGGAGAAATATCACACGGTAAATTCACACCAAAGCCAAATGAAATAATAAGTACTTCTGAGTTTGGATTGTTTGTAATCAACCTTACAGACAGTATTGTTTCCTTTATGCTCAAAATCCTTTTTCAAATAGACTTACCGCAAACAGAACGATTAATCTATGAAGATGAAGAGATGGAAGCGTATAATACTTGGCTTGATGACAGCACCGATTTTCCTATAAAAAAGGCAAAGTATAGTCAACTACTTTACGAAAATGATTATGATGAATACGAGAGCAGGTATTCTGACGAGTTCTTGAAAACAGATGACATAGAAGAAGTTGTTGTTGAAGTTGAGAAAGAACAACCTGATAAAATCGAAATACCTGCAAAAGAAGCTGTCGAGGCGGTAGAAGAAAAGCCAAAAAAAGAAATAAAAAGATTGGTAAACACCTTTGATGAAGATGCATTTTGGGATGAACCTACGACAGGAAAAGTTTCAACTTTTGCCGAAGAAGAAAGCCTAAAATACGAAGAGTTAAGGGAATTAATTTCTGATTATTTGTTCAGCGACAAAAAGCCTTTACGTGATGAAGTAGCAAACGCTATGAATGATAAGCCAACATTAAAAGACAGAGCAAAAGTAATTGAAACACTGACTGAAAAAATTATTGTTTTGGCAGATGAATTACAAAAACCAACAGACGAAGAAGAATGACCACACAGCCAGAACAAATATTAGAAAACAACTTGGTTGCCCAACTAGAAAAATTGGGATACAAAAGGGTGGTTATCAAAAATGAAAACGGCCTGTTAGACAATCTGAAAAGTCAATTGGAAATTCATAATAAAACATCGCTTTCAGATAATGACTTTAAACAAATTCTTAATTACATCAATAAAGGTAATGTATTTGAGCGTGCAAAGATTTTAAGAGATAGAGTTCCATACACCAACGACAAAGGCGAGCATAAAACGATTGAATTAATCAATCAAATACATTGGTGTCAGAACGAATTCCAAGTTACCCAACAGGTAGAAATGGAAGGCACATATAAAAATAGATATGATGTAACCATTTTAATCAACGGTTTGCCTTTGGTTCAAATAGAATTAAAACGGAGAGGTTTGGAACTTAAAGAAGCCTTTAACCAAACCAACCGCTATGAAAGGCATTCCTATGGAGCCGGACAAGGTTTATTCCAGTTTATACAAATATTCGTCATCAGCAATGGTGTGAATACAAAGTACTACGCCAATAGTCCGTTAAAGGCTCGTTCATTTAAACAAACATTTTATTGGAGTGATGTAAAGAATAAACTGAACACACAGTTATCCACTTTTACCGATATATTTTTAGAGCCTTGTCATATTTCAAAAATGATTTGCAAATATGTTGTGCTTAACGAATCGCAAAAAATATTGATGGTGCTTCGCCCCTATCAATTTTATGCTGTAGAAGCAATTATTG
Source organism: Psychroflexus sp. (assembly GCA_030457805.1). Taxonomy (GTDB): domain Bacteria; phylum Bacteroidota; class Bacteroidia; order Flavobacteriales; family Flavobacteriaceae; genus Psychroflexus. The sequence continues at coordinate 3,587 of JAKDUG010000084.1, read as the reverse complement.
AACGAGTGAAGAATACAACCGACTATGGTTATGTATGGCACACTACAGGTTCAGGAAAAACCTTGACTTCTTTTAAAGCAGCCCAAATATTAACCAACCTGCCACAAGTACACAAGGTGGTTTTTGTAGTTGACCGTAGAGATTTAGATTATCAGACTACCAAAGAATTCAATGCGTTTAGTAAAGGCAGTATTGATGGTACAAATAATACCAACACTTTGGTAAAACAAATGGTTGGCGATAACAAACTGATGGTTACTACCATTCAAAAACTAAATACCGCAATAAGTAAGAAAAGGTATTTGAGCAGAATGGAGACATTAAAAGATGAACGCATTGTATTCATTTTTGATGAGTGCCACCGTTCTCAGTTCGGAAAAACACACGAAACAATCAAAAATTTCTTTACAAATTGCCAAATGTTCGGTTTTACAGGCACGCCAATATTTGAAGCTAATGCAGGAAAAAATGAGTATGGTAAGCGAACAACAACAATGCTCTTCGATAAAATCCTACATAAATATGTGATTACAGATGCTATCAGAGATGAAAACGTTCTAAAATTTTCTATAGAATACATCAGTACTTTCAAGAAGAAAGACCACATTTTAGATATTGACGTAGAAGCCATAGATGAAGTAGAAGTAATGAACGCTCCAGAGCGTTTGAATAATATTGTAGATTACATCATAACCAATCATAATCGCAAGACACATAGCAGAGAGTTTACAAGCATCTTTGCTGTCTCTAACATTGACACTTTAATTGAGTATTACCAATTATTTCATCAGAAAAAAGAGGCAGGAGAACACAATTTACGAGTAGCCACTATATTTTCTTATCAAGCTAACGAAGAAGATAAAGAAGCTGTAGGAGATACATTTATTGATGACGAATTCTTAAACAACGACACATACAGTATTGCAGCTGAACCACAACAAAAATATGGTTATCAGCATACCAGAGACTATTTGGAAGACTTTATGGGGCATTACAACAAACAGTTTAGTACAAATTACACGACTAAAGACAGCAAAAGTTTTTACAACTATTACAATGATGTAGCAAAACGAGTTAAGCACAAACAAATAGACGTTTTGTTAGTGGTAAATATGTTTTTAACAGGCTTTGATAGCAAAGCACTAAACACACTTTACGTTGATAAAAATTTACGTTATCACGGTCTGATTCAAGCCTATTCTCGTACCAATAGAATTTTGAATGAGTTAAAATCGCAAGGAAACATTGTTTGTTTCAGAAATTTGAAAGGTGCCACAGATGAAGCTATTTCGCTTTTTTCAAATATCAATGCGAAAGATGAAATCATAATGCAACCTTATGAAGAATATGTTGCAAAATTCAATGAAGCATTTATCTCATTATTGCAAATCGCACCAACTGTAAATAGTGTAAATGACCTTCCAAGCGAAGAAGAGGAATTGGAATTCATCAAAGCTTTTAGAGAGTTAATGCGATTGAAAAATGTATTAGCAACCTTTACTGAATTTGATTTTGTGGACTTATCAATGGATGAACAGAATTTTGAAGATTATAAGTCCAAATATCTTGACCTTTACGACAATGCAAAATCGGCTCAGGCAAAAGAGAAAGTATCCATTCTTCAAGACGTAGATTTTGAATTGGAATTGATTCACAGAGATGAAATCAATGTAGCCTATATCTTGAAACTCTTAGCCAAACTGAAAAATGCAGATGCAGAAGAACAAGAACGACAGAAAAAGGCAATTTTAGAATTAATGTCAGGTGACACTCAAATGCGGAGTAAGCGTGAATTAATTGAGCGATTTATTCAAGAGAATTTACCGCAAATTGATGACTCGGACGATATACCTGATGAATTTGCCAATTATTGGAGTAAAGAAAGAGTTGCAGCAATTGAAAATTTAAGCAAAGAAGAAAATTTAGATGCTGAAAAATTACAGGAGGTAATTGGAAATTATTTGTTTACAGAGAAAAAACCATTGAGAGACGAAATAATTGGAATGCTAAAAGAGCGACCAAGTTTGAAAGACCGAAAAACAATAGCCGAACGAGTGACTGAAAAAATAGTCGGATTTGTAGAAACATTTATTAGTGGAATAACAAGACCGTAAAGTAATGCCAACGCTAAAAGCCATACACATTTGCAATTCGCACCAGCCGAAACACAAGCCAAAAATTGCAAAAGAGTATGTCTTTGCCAACGCTGAAAACCAAGCTGAACGAAGAAAGCCAGCAGGTAACAATGTGTATAATCAATAGCGGTTTTAGTGCGAAATTGAAACGAAATGAATATTAATAAAGGTAAGTGTTTAACTGAAAATTTAGTGGTTTTAAGTCCGCTACTGCTCATACACTAGACCGATGAAGCTGATGATGCAGAGGATGAAGCGTCAGATATTGGTTGCTCAGATGCAGAAGATCAAGCTGATGATGCAGAAGATTATTTTTATGAAGCAAAAAGAAAAATATCTTCCGCAATAAATGAATTATCTAGTGCGTCATATGAAGATGACCCTGACCAATTGGAATATTATTTGTCTTACGCAAAAGATTATATAAATCAAGCTATTAAGAAAATGAATTACGCTGTCGATGAACTTAATGATGCATTAGAAGAGCTTAATGATTGTAACTAAAAAACGTGCTACAACAAAACCTATACGCAATGCCCTTCGGGACACTGCGCATAGCCAAACCGTTATAAGCTATTTTAGGACACCACAACAAGAGCAAACAATGGACAAAAAAATAATTCTTCATATTCCTCACTCCTCAACAAATATTCCTTTGTCAGAAGGCTATCTTGTTGACTTTATTACCCTTGAAAAAGAGATTTTAAAATTGACCGACTGGTATACTGACGACCTTTTTTATTCAAAGGATGATGAAATGATAGTGGCTGAATTTTCTAGAATTTTTTGTGACCCTGAGAGATTTACAGATGATTCTCAAGAAGTGATGGCACAATATGGAATGGGCGTGTTATATGAGAAAAGTGATAATGGTGAAGAAATAAGAACAGTAACTCCAGAGCTAAAAGAAAAAATCCTGAAATCATATTATTGGAAACATCACCATAAATTCAGCCAAGCTGTACAAAATCATTTAGACTTTTATGGCAAAGCGGTAATAATTGACTGTCATTCATATCCTAGCCAACCATTGAAAAGAGACCTCGATAAAAATCCAAAAAGACCTGATTTTAATATTGGAACTGATTCATTTCATACAACTAAGGAGTTAATTGACATATCGGTTTCATTTTTTGAAAAAGCTGGCTATACTTTAGGCATTGACTGGCCATATAGTGGTTCTATTGTACCCATTGAACATTACCATAAAAACAAAAATGTTTCAACCATCATGTTAGAAATTAATAGAGCACTTTATTTGAATGAGCCATCTAATCAAAAGTCTGAGAATTATAACCAAGTAAAACAAATAGTAAGCGAATACATTAAAGCAATTAAAAACAGCTTATAACATCGGTTTTGCGTCAGGCGGGGTGACGTTATTCTATTGACAATTTTGTGTAAAATTGAAGTGCGGTTCTTCGTATCAAGTGCAGTGCTAAAAAGCCCGCC
>JAKDUG010000083.1 GCA_030457805.1 Psychroflexus sp. | reverse complement strand
TTTGAGGAGAAGTAATATTTAAAGTATTTTTGCTTAATGAAACACTAATTTAATAGAAACAATTATGAAACATTTAGGTAAACTAACATTCATCCTGATGATGGCTTTTACTGTAACAGCGCTTGCACAAACTGAGGATAATCCTTGGGCTGTTTCTGTAGGGACAAATGCGGTTGACTTTTATCCAACTGGAGACGGTTCAGGGGCAGGGTCGATGTCAAGTGAAGGGATTCTTGATGAATATTTCAATGCATCAGATCACTGGAATATCATGCCATCATTCTCAAAAATAACGGTTGGTAGATATATAGGTGATGGATTTAGCGGTGAATTAGCTGCATCACTTAACAAGATTAGCGATATGGGTGACGTTGAGGTTAATGATCTATCTTTTTATTCTTTAGATGCTGCTGTTCAATACAGTTTTATGGAATTGATAGGAACTAACTTCTTTGATCCATACATTTCACTTGGTTTAGGTTACTACTGGTTAGATGATAAAGGTGAGTCTACTTTTAATGGTAGTGCTGGTGCTAATTTTTGGGTGACTGATAAAGTTGCTTTCACATTAGAGACTTCGTATAGAAATACTTTTGAAAGCACTGGAATAGATTATTTCCAACATTCATTAGGTGTTAAAATTGGTTTTGGTGGTACTGATACTGATGGCGACGGCGTTTATGATAAACATGATGAATGCCCGAATACTCCAGGTTTAAAAGAATTTAACGGATGCCCAGATTCTGATGGTGATGGTATCCCTGATAAAGATGACAAATGTCCAGATACTCCTGGCTTGCCAGAATTTGACGGATGTGCTGATACTGATGGTGACGGAATTCCTGATCCTCAAGACGAATGCCCTGAGGTTGCTGGTTCAAAAGAATTAAACGGTTGCCCAGATGCAGATGGTGACGGTGTACCTGATCACGAGGATGATTGTCCTGATGAAAAAGGTCCAGCAGAAAATAACGGATGTCCATGGCCAGATACTGATGGCGACGGCGTTTTAGATAAAGACGACATGTGTCCTGAAGTTGCTGGAACTAAAGCAAACAACGGATGCCCAGAAGTGACTGATAAAGTTCAGAAAGAATTGAATGATTATGCAAAAACGATCAACTTCTCAACTGGGAAAACAACGATCACTAAAGATTCTCAAGAAGCTTTAGATGCAATTATCGCAATTTTAGATGAATATCCTAACGCTAAATTTACTGTTGAAGGTCACACGGATACTGTAGGTAGTGCTAAAAATAATATGGAATTATCTGAAGCTAGAGCACTTTCTGTTAAGAACTTCTTGACAGACAATGGTGTAGATGAATTTAGACTTTCATCTAAAGGTTATGGTGAAACAAAACCTATCAAAACGAATAAAACGAACAGTGGTAGAGCTGCTAATAGAAGAGTTGAAATCAACTTAGTAAAGAAGTAATTCACACTTGAGCTTATTGATTAAAAGACTGTCTTTCGAGACAGTCTTTTTTTTTGCGTTATCTTTGAAGTTCATCCTTACTGTATTAAAATCCACTTATGTCACAATTTTTAGACGATGTCATCAAGCAGTTCGATGTCAATCAGCTGCAAGAAAGCTGCTTTGTTTTTCCAAGTCGGCGATCAGCCAATGCTTTTAAAAGACAAATGACACAAAATGCTTCTGAAGAAGCCTTTATTTTTCCTGAAATGTTGAGTGTAGAGGAGTTCATTGCGCAGGCTTCAGGTTTAAATTATATTGACAGTTTGGAGACGGTATTTCAACTTTATGATGTTTACCGTGGGCAAACACCTAAAGATGAGCAGGAGAGTTTTGAAACCTTCTACAACTGGTCACAAACACTGATTCAAGACTTTAATGAACTCGATCGCTATTTGATTGATACAGCTCAATTTTTTAATCATCTGAAGGATATTAAAGATGTTGAACATTGGTCAAAAGCCACGCAAAAAACGCAAATGGTTCAGAACTATTTAAAATTTTGGGAGGCTTTACCTGGTTACTATCAGACTTTACGTCATCAACTTCTCGAACAAAAAAAGGCTTATCAAGGTTTAGCCTATCGCGTTGCTGCTGAGCAAATTGAAACTTTTGCTAATAAGAAACCTACAAAGTTTGTTTTTGTTGGCCTGAATGCACTGAACTCAGCTGAAATAAAAATTATACGTTATCTCACTGAAAATAAACAAGCACAAGTGTTTTGGGATATTGATTGTTATCTTTTAAAAGCGCATAAAGCTGGAGAATTCATGCGTTCTTATGCACGAACTTGGCCTTTATATCGAGATCAATCTCTGAAGGCTAGTACTGATAATTTCAGCCAAGCGAAAGACCTTTTTTATTACGATGTGTCAAAACAAATAGGCCAAGCCAAATTGGTCGGTCAGATTTTAGCTCAACTTTCTGAAAAGAAGCTTAAAAAAACAGCCTTGGTTTTAGGAGATGAAAATTTGCTTCAACCCATTCTCAACGCTTTGCCAGACAACGTCAAAAAAGCAAACATCACGATGGGTTTAGCCCTGAGTCAAACGAGTTTTGCTTCATTTTTTGAACATATTTTAGATTGGCAGAAAGGTGAAAACCACGAGATTTATCATCAAGATATTATTCGGATCGTCAGTCATCCGATGTTTAAAACACTGTATTTTGAACAGCAGAAAAAACTTCAAAATTATTTGTTGAAAGCGAATCAAATCTATGTTTCAAAGGAAAATTTATTTGTGATAGCACAGTCTATTTCTCAGGATTTTGAAAAACATCTTCGCCTTGTTTTTCAAACCTATAATGATGTCAATACTTTTCTAAAAAGTATGCTCGAACTAACGTATTTTTTCGAGAAATCTTATGCGGATGATGACGTCAGGTTGCTTTATTTAAGAGGTTTTCAAAAGGTATTTACAAAAATAATAACCTATAATGAGACAACAGAACTCATCACTACTTTTAAAACATTAAAACAAATTTATAAGGATATTCTAAGTCAACAAACAGTTGATTTTATTGGTGATGCTTACGATGGACTGCAGATTATGGGAATGCTTGAAACGCGTGTGTTGAGTTTTGAACGCGTCATTATGACATCTGTTAACGAAGGAGTTTTGCCTTTGGGGAAAACGCAGAATTCCTATATCCCTTTTGATCTTAAAAAGCAATATAATTTGCCTACTTACACAGAAAAAGATAATGTGTACGCTTATCACTTTTTCAGGCTTTTACAGAATCCTAAAGAAGCACATTTTGTTTATAACACTGACACGGAAGGCATGTCAAAAGGCGAGGAGAGTCGCTTTCTAAAACAACTGGAGTACTTTAAAAGACCACAGCATAAGATTCAACATCTGACTGGAGCCGCCGATGCGACTGTTTTAAAGGATGAACTTTCTAAGGTGGAAAAGACGCCAGAGATGTTGGCAATTATTAAAAAACGTTTTGAAAAAGGGATTTCAGCTTCAGCTTTGACGACATATATCCGAAATCCATTGGACTTTTACAAGAGATATGTGCTCAGTATTCGCGAAGTTGAAGAGATTGAAGATACTGTTTCTTATCGGGTTCATGGAAACGTGATTCATAAAACCATTGAGAATATCTATAAACAATACCTTAATGAAATCTTATCGCCACAACACTTAGAAAGAATTTTAGAGACTTATGAAATCGAACTGCAAACCCAATTTGCCAATGAATTTAATGCCGAAGCCATCCAATCTGGTATCAATCTATTAAATTATCAAATTGCAAAGCAACAAACCAAACGCTTTTTAGAGCAGGAACTTAAGATTGTAGAGAAAAATGAACTTATCCTCAAATCTCTTGAAGCACATAAAGAAGTCTATTTAGAAGATGATCAACTCGATCTAAAAGTCAAATTGATCGGTGAAATTGACAGAGTCGATACCTTGAATGATGAGCTGCGTATTGTCGATTATAAAACTGGGAATGTCGAGCAACGTCAGCTCACTCTAGGTGAAGACAATTGGGAGGATTTTACATCGGATGAGAAATATAGCAAGGCTTTTCAGTTGTTGTTTTATGCTTTGCTCTGCGAAGAGGAACTCACTGAGAAGTCTTTGGTTGGTATCATTACTTTTAAGAGCTTAAATGCCGGCTTGATGGAATTTAAAGATAAAAACAAACCGCCGAATAGATATATTGACACTGCATTATTAGAACGTTTCAAAGGAAAATTAATCGCTTTAATTAACGAAATTCTAGACCCTTACGAAGCTTTTGAAGAAAAAGAAGTATGATGAAAAGATGGACAGAACAAAAAGTAATTGATACGAAAGCGATAACGAGTTTATCGGAATCTCTTAATGTCAGTGAGGAAATAGCGCGTTTACTTGTCAATCGCAATATCAAAACCTTTGATGAAGCTAAGACTTTTTTCAGGCCTCAACTTGAGGATCTTCATGATCCATTTTTAATGAAAGATATGGATCTCGCTGTCAATCGGTTGATAGAAGCGGTTGAAAATGGTGAAAAAATTATGGTTTATGGCGATTATGATGTCGATGGCACCACGGCGGTTTCATTGATGTCGAGTTATCTGAAAACTTTAACTGATGCTGTCATCTCCTATATTCCAGATCGATATGCAGAAGGTTATGGCGTTTCTTTAAAAGGAATAGATGTTGCTGAAGAGCAAAATGTCAGCTTGATTGTGGCGCTTGATTGCGGCATCAAGGCGGTTGATAAAGTGGCTTATGCAAAAGAGAAAAATATTGATTTCATCATTTGTGATCACCACCGACCAGGTGAATCTTTGCCGGATGCGGTTGCTGTTTTAGATCCTAAACGCAGTGATTGTACGTATCCTTTTGACGAGCTTTGTGGCTGCGGTGTCGGGTTTAAACTCGCTCAAGCGATTCAACACAAACTCGGGCTTAACGCCCGCAAGGTTTACCATTATATGGATTTGGTTGCCATAGCAATTGGGTCAGATATTGTGCCAATTACTGGTGAAAATCGCATTTTGGCTCATTACGGTTTAAAGTTGGTCAATGTGCGAAAGCGAACTGGTGTGGCTGCTTTATTAGCGCAAACAAAACGCGATGCGTTTACCATCACGGATTTAGTTTTTAGTGTGGGACCTCGGATTAATGCTGCGGGCCGGATGAGACACGGCCTTGAGGCGGTTGCTTTATTGTGTGAAAATAATCTGGAAAAAGCGACTTCTTTTGCTGAGGAAATTAATAATCACAACACTGAACGTCAGGATGCCGACAAAAGAATTACAGTTGAGGCGCTCGATCAGATTGCTGATCTCAATGAGGAAAATCGCTATACGAGTGTGGTTTATCATGAAAAGTGGCACAAAGGTGTTATCGGTATTGTTGCTTCGCGTTTGATAGAAAAATACTATCGTCCAACACTTGTTTTTACAAAAAGCGGTGAGCAGTTAGCAGCTTCAGCCCGTTCTGTTGTTGGGTTTGATGTTTATGAGGCTCTTGAGAAATGTACGGAATTTATCACGCAATTTGGTGGACATAAGTATGCGGCTGGTTTAACACTTGAAGAAAAAAATTATCAGCTGTTTAAAGACAAGTTTGAAACAGTCGTCAAAGAAACGATTGATGCGGATTTATTGGTGCCAGAGATCAAGTATGAACTCCTAATCGACTTCCAAAATATCACTGCTAAATTACATCGGATACTTAAACAATTTGCCCCTTTTGGTCCGAAAAATATGAAGCCTGTTTTTTATGCTAAGAACTTAAAATTAGATGATTATGCGAAGCCAGTAGGGAAAGAAAAGCAGCATCTAAAGTGTCAATTAATTCAAGATGGTATGGGTATTGCCGCTATTGGTTTTGGCTTGGGTGGAATCTTTGAGGAAATTAAGGATAACGATAAGTTAGAAGCGGTCTTTACGCTCGAAGAAAACGAATGGAATAACGAAGTGAAATTACAACTGAATATTAAAGACATCAGGCCAATGTCTCCTAATTAATTGATATTTACTAACTTTGAAATAGAGAATAAACGGAATGTTAGAAGATGTTTTTTCGGCGATACCTTTAGGATTTTTCCTTGCTTTTTTGGTTGGTCCAGTTTTTTTTGTGCTCCTCGAAACGGCTGCTTTGCGTGGTTTCAGGGCTGCGCTTACTTTTGATTTAGGTGTTATTTTTGCTGATTTTGTTTTCTTGTGTATTGCTTATTTTAGTACCAATCAGCTACTGACAAGTATAAAAGATGACCCTGCACTCTTTATTTTTGGTGGTAGCGTTTTACTTGTTTATGGTGTTATCAGCTTTATTAAAGTTAAAAAATCAGCCCGTAAATCTGCTAATTTTGAAGTGCAGAAATTAAAACGAAAAGATTATATCGGTGTTTTTATCAAAGGCTTTCTACTCAATTTTATCAATATTGGTGTTCTTGGATTTTGGCTGGGTTTGCTTATTATCTTTGGGCCAACTTTAGAAATGGATCCAAAGCGAATGACTGTTTTCTTCGGTGTCATACTACTGACTTACTTTCTTGTTGATATCTTAAAGATTCTTTTAGCGAAACGTCTGAATAAAAAATTGACTACAAAACGAATTATTCTCATGAAACAAGCCATTAGTATTCTGATGTTGATATTCGGGGTTATTCTTGTTTTAAGGGGAGCTTTTCCTGATGACATGAATGAAATCGAAAGGAATATAGATATTTCAATGTTTCAGCAGTTCGACTAATCGGTAATTTTTTCATTTGCTTTTTTGTTTTTTTGACTTTCAGAAGACTGACCTAAATATCATGCATAAAAAAAGCCTAACATATCTTATGTTAGGCTTTTTTCTGGAGGTGTCGAGCGGATTCGAACCGCTGTAGATGGTTTTGCAGACCACTGCCTAGCCACTCGGCCACGACACCTTTTCTTGATGCGGCTGCAAAGTTAAAAATAATCTTGAAACAACGGCTATATTTAGCGAGATTTTGTCATCACTATTCTGACAGCTTCGACGTCTCCTCCGATTGGTGGATTTATTTTTGCAACTTTGACTTCGGCAAAAATCACGATTGCGAGATCGTCAAAAACACGATTTAAAATGCGTTGGGCAACATGTTCAAGTAATTTAGAACGGACCAACATTTCTTCTTTGATGATCTTATTGAGGTGAACGTAGTCAACAGTATCCTTGAGTTCATCAGATTTTGCTGAAGCTGACAAGTCTGCTTCAATACGTAAATCAACTCGGTAATCACTTCCAATTCTTGCTTCTTCATCAAGGCAGCCGTGATTGGTGTAAACACGGACATTTTCAAGTATAATTTGATCCATCTTTAATTTTTTTGCAAAAATAAAGCTTCTGTAGAATTACAGCGCTATCTTTCCTTGATTTTCTAGCATTAAAATTCTAATAAAGACAAATACTTTCAGTATATAAACGCACGGACTTTTAATTTTTGGTAACTTTGCCGCCATATAATTTTAGATCATGTCTGAAGAAAAAAAGTCTTTAAATTTCATAGAACAAATTATCGAAAACGACCTCAAAGAGGGTTTTGATAAGTCAAAACTTAAGTTTCGTTTTCCACCCGAACCCAACGGATATTTACATATTGGCCATGCATCATCTATCTGTTTAAACTTCGGATTAGGCTTGCGTTACAACGCACCAGTTAACTTGCGTTTTGATGATACAAACCCGATTAAAGAAGAGAGTTCTTATGTGAAAGCTATTAAGAAGGATGTTGAATGGCTTGGTTTTGAATGGGCGGAGGAATGCTATGCTTCTGATTACTTTCAAAAACTCTACGAATGGGCTGTTGAAATGATCAAAAATGGACAAGCTTATGTCGATAGTCAAGATTCTGAAAAGATAGCTCAGCAAAAAGGAACGCCGACTGAACCAGGACGACCAAGTCCCCACAGAGAACGTTCTGTTGAAGGGAATTTAGAACTTTTTGAGGCCATGAAGAATGGTTTGACAGAACCGAGAGCTCACGTTTTACGTGCTAAAATTGATATGAGTTCGCCAAATATGTTGATGCGCGATCCTGTGATGTACAGAACTTTACATGAAGAGCACCACCGCACGGGGCCAGACTGGTGTATTTATCCAATGTACGATTGGGCGCATGGTGAATCTGATTTTATTGAAAACGTTTCACATTCGTTTTGTACACTTGAGTTTCAGCCACATCGCGAATTATATAATTGGTTTATCAAGTGTGTAAGTCAAGAAGGCGAACTTGAACCCAAACAACGCGAGTTTGCGCGTCGTAATTTAAGTCATACCATTGTGAGTAAACGCAAGCTGCTTCAGCTTGTTCAAAAAGGAGTTGTCAATTCTTGGGATGATCCGCGTATGCCAACAATTTCAGGATTGCGTCGCCGTGGCTACACAGCTAATTCTATTCGTAATTTTG
>JAKDUG010000082.1 GCA_030457805.1 Psychroflexus sp. | reverse complement strand
AACCATATGGTTTTGACGATGGAACCAGTAATAAGTATAATCATCTAATAGCATACAGAATATCCATATGTACCATGCGTATCCAAAAGAATCCCAGCCCATGATATTGGAGCGAACACCGTCTACAATCGGATTAAAAAGTTCGTAAGCAAAATTGAAAACCAGAATCATAGAAACGGTTTTCATGAGTGCACCGATCACAGCAGATCCTATGCCAAGCGATAGGCTTGATAATAAATCCTTCCAATTGTACAGTTTTTTGTTGTCTTTAGTTTTGCTATAGGAAAGTTCTATAGCAATTAAGGCGATGAAGATAGGAGCACCGTAAACTAAAGGGTTAGTAAGATTCATTTATAAAAATTTTAAGTAGGAATATATTGACGTCGTATATAATTTCGCAAGGTAAGATTTATAAATTTTTTAAAGAGGCTTAAGTATGGTAATTTTAAGCACTACTTTGTTAAAAATGCTGATTTTAAATGAAGACATCCATTGAGCTGAAGCTTGTTCATAATTCTGTTTTAAACTCGGAGCGAATCAGCATATCTTGTTCCAAAGACAAACGATTTAGACATCTGCCTAAAATTGCTAGCAAATAGTTGTTAAACATTATTCATCTTTTTTATTATACAGCAGAGTTTCTGTAACTTTCGGCTTTAAAATATATTATTTATGACAGCCAAAGAAAAAGTCGTTTCCCTGAGAAAGGAAATGAAGAAAAATAACATTGAAGCATTTATCGTTTATTCTGCAGATCCGCACATGGGCGAATATCTCCCAGCCGAATGGCAAGAGAGAACTTGGCTTTCCGGATTTACGGGTTCAGCTGGGTTTGTAGTGATCACTTCAGATAAAGCCGGTCTTTGGACAGATGGGCGATACTTTACACAGGCGCCAGAAGAATTAAAAGGTTCTGGTATTGACTTGTTTAAAGATGGCGTAGAAGGAACGCCTCACTATATTGATTGGATTATTTCTGAAACTTCAGAGAGCGCAAAAATAGCAGTCAATGGTTTGGCAACTTCACATGCCAATTGGATGGCTTTAGAAAAGAAATTGACGCAAAGCAAACGTGAGCTTAAAGATTTACCATTGCTGAATGATGTGTGGACTCAGCGTCCAGCTCCAAGTCAAAACCCTGTTTTTGTTCAGCCAATGGAGCGCGCTGGCCAATCAGTCGAGGATAAGATCGCTGCTATCCGCGAGAAAATGAAGACGGAAGATGCGACGGCACACGTTATTTCTAGTTTAGATGATGTGGCATGGACATTAAATCTGCGCGGGAGTGATGTCAAGTGTAATCCTGTATTTTTAGGATATATCTTGCTGACGATGGAGGAGTGTTTCCTTTTTGTCGATACTGAAAAATTAGATAAAGAAGCTCAGGATCTCATGCAGAAAGCTGAGGTTGACCTAAAAGCTTATCACAGTTTTTTCGATCATCTTGCAAGCTTAAATAAAGCATCTATTTTGATAGCGCCTAACAGTAATCAATCTGTTTTTGAAGCCGTTAAAAAAGAGAATACAATCATTGAAAAGCCTGTGCCAGGACATTTGATGAAAGCCGTTAAAAATGAAACCGAGCAGAAAGGTTTTAGAAAAGTAATGGTTCGAGATGGCGTGGCCATGGTGAAATTCCTTCATTGGCTAACACATACAGTCGGAAAAGAAGAATTAAGCGAATATAGCATCGGTCAAAAATTACACGGATTTCGAGCAGAAGGAAAGAATTTTATCGGCCCAAGTTTTGACAGTATTGTCGGTTATAAAGGCAATGGCGCTATCATTCATTATTCAGCCAAATCTGAAGGCAGTGCAAAAGTGACAGATCACGGCAGTATCTTGGTTGATTCTGGCGGTCAGTATTTGGAGGGCACAACGGATATTACCCGTACTTTTCCGTTAGGTGAAGTCACAGATGAATTTATAAAAGATGCGACGACAGCTCTTAAAGGCTTGGTTCGTTTGTCTTTGGTTAAAGTTCCTAAAGGCACTGCAGGCGTTCAACTCGATGCCTTTGCAAGAATGCCATTATGGGAAGAAGGAAAAGATTTTAATCACGGGACTGGTCATGGTGTTGGTAGCTTTCTAAATGTGCATGAAGGACCACAAAGTATTCGTAAAGACCTTAATCCAGTGGAGTTACAAGCCGGAATGGTGCTTTCTAATGAGCCAGGTTATTATGTGGAAGGTCAGTACGGTATTCGCCATGAGAATTTATTTTTAATCAAAACTTGGAAAGAAACTGAGTGGAATACTTTTTATGAATTTGAAACATTGACCTTGTGTCCTTTCTTTAAAAGTGTTATCGATAAAGACATGCTTTCTCAAGCGGAAGTTGATTGGATTAATGCTTACCATAAAGTCGTTCAAGAAGAATTATCTCCGCATTTAGAGGGAGAAGTTAAGACTTGGTTTGAGGATTTAGTGTCTCCACTTTAGAAAATAAGATTTTTCAAAATTTTAAAAAAGGCTTATTGAATATTTCGATAAGCCTTTTTTATGCTTTTATAATTTGCATTGCAATATTTCAGCCCTTACTTTTTGCCTTTGCGCTATGACCAATCTAATTTTACCACTCACCACTATACGATTTTACAAATAGTCGAATCACAGATAACCGCCAACTGTCAATTCGAGTGTTTTTCATTGTAACCTAGAGGAAAAGAGAAGTGTCTCCAAGATAGTTTACGCTTTTGAGTCTATAATCTCAAAATAATAGCTTATCGCTTAAAGCCTATCGCTATTGAATATAAGTCTAATAGCTTTTGCCATAATTCAAAATTTTAAAAGCTGACAATTTTTTAATCTCATCAATACACTAACTTTAGATTAAATGTATTTTTGAATTCTAAATCTGTTTTTATGCATTTAAATAATTTTGTACAGCATCAAACTGGAATTCCACTCAATCAGCTATCAGCAACACTTGACTTGCTTAATGCTGATGCGACAATTCCCTTTATTGCACGTTATCGAAAAGAGCAAACTGGCAATCTTGATGAGGTGCAAATAGAAAATATTCTTAAAGCTAAAGAAACTTATGAAAAGCTTGAAAATAGACGCGCAAGCATTTTAGAAACTTTAGAAAATCAAGACGATTTAACTGAAGAATTAAAGCTCAATATAGAAAAAACACAAGAGCTTGCTAAGCTCGAAGATCTTTATTTACCCTTTAAAAAGAAAAGGAAAACAAAAGCTGATGTTGCGCGTGAACAAGGTGTTGAACCTTTAGCAAAAATGATCATGGCGCAGCAGAATTTAGATTTAAACCAAGTTGCGAAAAAATATTTTTGTAAAGATTTAAAATCTGTAGATGCTGTTCTGGTAGCGGCACGACTTATCATGTCCGAGTGGATTTCTGAACGCTTGTCAGCCAGAGATTTTCTGCGCTATCAATACGCAAATCATGCGCTGATTGAAACAAAAGTCATCAAAACTAAAAAAGGAGAACCGAAAGCACAAAAATTTGTCGATTATTTTGATTGGTCAGAGCGGCTGAAAAAAATACCATCACATCGATTTTTGGCAATACAACGAGCCGAAAAAGAGAGTTTTATCCGTGTCAAATTACAACTTGACGATGATTATATTTTTTCTAAAATAGTGGATAAGCTCATCAAAAAGGAATCGAAAGAAGCTGATCAAATCCGGTTGGCGCTTGAAGATGCTTTAAAAAGATTATTATTACCATCACTAAGTAACGAGGCTTTACAAAATACGAAAAAGGAAGCGGATGAAGCAGCGATTGAAGTTTTTGCTAAAAATTTACGTCAACTTTTATTAGCGCCACCTCTCGGTGAAAAAGGAGTTTTGGCCATTGATCCTGGTTTTAGAACGGGCTGCAAAATTGTGTGTTTAGATGCCGAGGGGAATTTAAAACACAATGAAACCATTTTTCCGCATGCGCCTCAGAATAAATCAAATGAAGCCATTAAAAAAATCAGTACTTTGGTGGAAGCCTACAAAATCAAAGCAATAGCCATTGGCAACGGGACAGCTTCTCGAGAAACTGAAGCTTTAGTGAAACGTATTCATTTTAAGAATGCGCCTGAAGTTTTCGTTGTCAGTGAAGCCGGTGCTTCTATTTATTCTGCTTCTGCCATTGCTAGAGAGGAGTTTCCGAATTACGATGTGACTGTTCGCGGTGCAATTTCTATTGGTCGGCGTTTACAAGATCCTTTGGCTGAGCTGGTGAAAATTGATCCTAAATCTATTGGTGTTGGACAATATCAGCACGATGTTGATCAATCTTTATTGAAAAAAAGCCTGGATCGCGTTGTGGAAAGCTGTGTCAATTCTGTCGGTATTAATCTCAATACAGCGAGCTATTCTTTATTGAGCTATGTGTCGGGTATTGGTCCTGGTTTAGCAAAAAATATTGTCGACTACCGTCAGGAAAATAAGGGATTCAAATCACGGGCTGAACTCAAAAAAGTGAAGCGTCTGGGAGATAAAGCTTATCAATTATCTGCTGGTTTTTTAAGAGTAAAAAGAGCGAGAAATCCATTAGACGATTCTGCAGTTCACCCAGAACAATATCAGGTTGTGAAAGCAATGGCGAAGAACGAAACTTTAAAAGTAATAGAATTGATTGGCAATAAAAGCGTTTTGTCAAAACTCAATCTAGAACAGTATTGTTCAGATGAGTTGGGTTTATTTTCACTTCAGGATATTGTGAAAGAACTTGAAAAAGCAGGTTTAGATCAGCGTGAAACTGCAAAGGCTTTTGCTTTTAATCAAAACATCAAAACAATTGAAGATGTAGAAGAAGGTCAACTCTTACCAGGAATTGTCAATAACATCACCAATTTTGGTTGTTTTGTTGATATTGGTATAAAGGAAAGCGGGTTGATTCATGTTTCTAATTTAGCTGATGCGTTTGTCAAAGATATCAATGCACATGTGAGTTTGCATCAGCAAATTTTAGTCAAGGTTTTAGATGTTGATGAAGACCGCAAACGCATTCAATTAAAATTAGAAAAAACGCTTTCTTAAATTCTATTTCAAAAGTCTATTTTTGCATTAAAAGAACACAAAGGTGAATAGTCAGGATTTTGATGTTATTATTGTTGGAGGTGGCGCTTCCGGATTTTTTGCAGCGATAAACTTAGCTAAAAAACGACCAGATTTGAAAGTTCTGATCCTCGAGAAGACTAAGAACTTCTTGGGTAAAGTCAAAATTTCAGGTGGCGGACGCTGTAATGTCACACATGCTGAGTTTTTACCGCAAGAGCTCACAAAAAAATATCCGCGTGGAGAGAAAGAGTTGCGTGGACCTTTTCATCGTTTTATGACGGGTGATATGATGGCATGGCTTGAGGAACATGGCGTTGCGTTAAAAATAGAAGAAGATGGTCGTATTTTTCCAACTTCAGATGATTCACAAACAATTATTGATTGCTTTTTGAACGAAGCTGAAAAGCATGAGGTTCAGTTCAAAACATCGCAAGTCGTGAAAGGAATTGAACAGACAAATGAGGTGTGGCAATTAAAAACTTCTCAGCAGAACTTCACGACAAAGCATTTAATCATCGCCTCAGGGAGTAGCCAGCAGATGTGGAGGCAGCTCCAAAGTATAGGACATCAGGTTGTTAAGCCTGTTCCGTCGCTTTTTACTTTTCATATTCAGGATGATTTACTTCAAGATTTACAAGGATTAGCCTTACCAACTGAAGTTAAAGTTTTTGATAACAAAGGCTTAGTTTTAAGTTCTGATGGCGACACTTTAATTACACATTGGGGATTGAGTGGACCAGCTATTTTAAAGCTTTCGGCCTGGGGTGCGCGAGATTTACATGATTTAGACTACAAGTTTGAACTTCGCGTCAATTGGTTGGCATCACTATCAACTGAAGATTTATTGGCGCTGTTGAGTCAGTCTCAAAAAGATATGGCTAGAAAGCAAATGTCAACGACCTCATTCGAAAATTTACCCAAACGCTTTTGGCTTAAGGTGCTTAAAAAAGCAAAGATTGAGGAGGCGCAGAAATGGGCTGATTTATCAAAACAAAACCAACAGGATTTATCAAGTATTCTTTTAAATTCACGATTAAAAGTGACTGGTAAAAGTACATTCAAAGAAGAATTTGTGACTGCCGGCGGCGTCGAGCTAAAAGAAGTTGATTTTAAAACATTTGAAAGTAAGATTCACCCGCGTTTATACATAATTGGTGAGACCTTAAATATCGATGCCATCACAGGTGGTTTTAATTTTCAAAATGCCTGGACAAGTGCTTTCCATGTGGCGAAAGCCATTTCTGAACGCTAATTTTAAAAAGCGTTTAAGCGCCAAATCTCAAAGTTTAATGCCATTGCGAAAAATATCCAAATGATGTAGGGAATCAATAGATATGCTGCTGGTTTATAAACAATTCTAAACCATTTAAAGGTGATCAGGAGAACAACAATAAGAGATGTGATAACTAGCAAACCTATGAAAGGAGATTTCAATCCGAAAAAAACAATAGACCACAGCGCATTGAGTAAGAGCTGGAAGGCAAAGTGATAAAGAGCAGTTTTGACCCATAAATGATGCAAGCCTCTGTGCCAAACCAGTGCTAGCGCAATTCCCATCATGATGTATAGAATAATCCAAACCGGCGCAAAAAGCCAAGGAGGTGGATTAAAAAAAGGTTTTTTAAGTGTTGTGAACCATGTATTGACAGTGCTTTGAGTTGCCACAGAGGCAATCAGACCAACAGCAAAGCAAATGGCAATGGAAATGAGAATTTTGACGGTGAGTTTCGATCTCATAAAGTTCTTTTGAAGAAGCAAAATAAAAATTTTAAATCTAACTCACAATAAAAGTTTGTATGGGTCTGCTATCTTTGCGCAAAAATATCTTTATGCAAAAGCCAGAATTTGTTTGTCGTGATCAAGCTCAAAGTTTAAAAGATCAAACTTTTGAAGCTTCCGCTCCGAGCAATATAGCTTTGGTGAAATATTGGGGGAAGTACGATCAGCAGTTGCCCGCCAATACATCGATTAGCTTTACTCTGAATGCCTGTAAAACAGAGACGCAATTAGTTTTTAAGGCTGGAAACACAACAGATACATTTGTTTTTGACGTGTTTTTTGAGGGTGAGAAAGCAGAAAATTTTAAACCTAAAATCAAATCTTTTTTTGAGCGCATAGAGGCTTATGTTCCTTTTCTAAAAAATTATCAGCTAGAAATTCACACTTCAAATACTTTTCCGCACAGTAGCGGAATCGCATCTTCAGCCAGTGGTATGGCGGCTTTAGCAAAAACCATTATGGCTGCCGAACAATCTTTCAGTCAACTGACGGAAGAATACTTGCAGTTGAAAACTTCTTTTTTAGCGCGATTGGGTTCTGGTAGCGCTTGCAGAAGTACATCTGGCGATCTGGTGGTGTGGGGCGCGCATTCAGATATTCCTGAAAGCTCAAACTTTTACGGTATTCATTACAATCAGGCTTTGCATGCTAATTTTAAAAATTTTCAGGACTACATCTTACTTGTGGACAAAGGTCAAAAGCAAGTCAGCAGTAGCGTTGGTCATAATCTGATGCACGGTCATCCATTTGCTGAACAGCGTTTTGCGCAAGCCAATCAGCATATGGCAAAGATGAAATCTATCTTAGCTACAGGAGATTATGATCAGTTTTTTGAAATTGTTGAGTCTGAAGCCTTAAGTTTGCATGCCATGATGTTGACAAGTCAGCCTTATTTTATTTTAATGCGTCCGAATACTTTACAAATTATTGAGCGTATTTGGCGTTTTAGAAAGGAGAGCCAACTTCCTTTAGGTTTTACTTTAGATGCCGGAGCGAATGTACATTTGCTTTTCCCAACAGCGGTTAAGACGAAAGTAGAAAGCTTCATTGAAGATGAATTAAAACAGTTTTGTCAGAATCAAGAATATATCAAAGATGAAATAAACATTGAATAACAGTCTGTTAATTAATAGACTAAAGTTTTGTTATAATTTATTTAATATTTAATTTTGATGTCAACTAACCATTAAAAATGTGCAACACATGAAAGGTCCCTTGTTTTACTCAAAAATTTTACTTTTTGGCGAATACGGAATTATCAAAGATTCTAAAGGTCTTTCTATTCCTTATAATTTCTATAATGGAGCATTAAAGCTTGACGATTCTCTTGATGGGAAAGCCAAAAAATCGAATCAAGAACTTCTCAAGTTTGCAAATTACCTTGAAGAAATTAGTCAAACACCTCAAAGCGAAGTCACTTTTGATAGTGAAATGCTGAAAAAGGACATTGCTGCTGGTTTGTATTTTGACAGTAGTATTCCGCAAGGCTATGGCGTTGGCAGTAGCGGGGCTTTAGTAGCCGCGATATACGATAAATATGCACTTGACAGAATTACTGTTTTAGAAAATCTTGAGCGTGAAAAACTCTTGAAGTTAAAAGCTATTTTTTCTAAAATGGAATCTTTCTTTCA
>JAKDUG010000081.1 GCA_030457805.1 Psychroflexus sp. | reverse complement strand
AAAGATAAAAAAACTTTAAGAATATCAACCATGTAAAAACAGTATTGGTAAATGTTTGTTACAAATTTTCTGCACTGTATTAGGTGAGGATGAAAAAATACGATTAAAAATACTCAGGTTTCTCGCAAAGACAATACAGGAATCAAAGGCTTTTTTGCTTTCAATTTGGGTGAAATCTGCATTGATATTTTGCATATTCAAATTAGAAACAATGCGGTTGATACGCTGCTGTGTTAACAACTGCATATCTGAGATTTTATCTACTTCGCGCAAGGATAAGATAGAGAGTTTATTCTGCTCAACAGCGTAGAGATCACGAATGATAGAGAATAATTTATGATCAACTGAGATTGAGAAATCAGTTGGCAAAACAAAATTTTTCGGTAGTTTAATTTCACTGTGTCCTGAGACTAAAAGTACATGACATTTAATTTTAGTAATAATATCAAAGGTTTTCATATCAAGCTCAGAGGCATTTGATGGTTGCCTTGTATGACTATTCCCTAGAATAATTAAGTCGATATTATGCGAATCGACAGTTTCACGTATAGAATCAATGTATTGTCCCTCTACAAATAAAGGTTCGATATTGTGTTTTTCATCCAGGTACGGAGTGATTGTCTCAATATTCTTATCAAATTTTGGATTTATCAATTCCTTACATTCTCCTCGACAATCAAAAGCAGAACATGGCAATTGCACGTGTAAGAGCGTAAAATTCACATCGCGATCATGCAATAGCGTCCCTGCATATTTCAAAATATGCGTAGATGTTGACGAAAAATCTGTTAATACTAATACATTCATAACACGAAAGTCTGCGTACAAATGTATTTCTAGAAGGCTTAATTATTTATGATAAAAATCATGTTTAGGATATATTCTTTAAAGCTTCGAAGTCGAGTATTTTAATATTCCGGCCTTCAACATCAATAATCCCTTGTTTTTTGAAACTCGACAATGTCCTGATCAAACTTTCAGATGCAATCCCAGCAACCGCAGCTAAGTCAGCGCGGGAAATACGAATCTGACTGAGTTTATTTTTTTTCAAGCGTTCCGCAAAAATCAAAATGGTTTGTGCTGTTTTTTTACGAACAGAACTGTAAGCCATTTCAACCAATTGCGACTTTGTTTCGTTTAAAGAATCACCAAGACTATCGATAAACTCAAACATCACTTGCGGGTTTTTATTAAAAAACGCTCTAAAATCTTCAATCGAAATTTCGTAGAGTTTTGTGCGCTCCATCGCAGTTGCGTTATCGACAAAGTTTGATGTTTTAGTAAAACTCAACTGTCCAAAAAAATCATCATCACGAAATAATGCGGTTGTGAGTTCTTTACCATTTTGATCAATCTGATGTGTTTTTACAACGCCTCTTTCGATTAAAAAAACACGGTTTGCTGTTTGCCCAGCTTCATATATTTCTTCATTTTGTTCATAAACATGCACATCAAATTCCTTGATCACTTCTTTTAAAGCCTCAAAAGACTGAAGTTGATTTTGATCAGAACGCTGGGTGTTTTCACGTTGTTGTAAAATTTTTGTTTTGGCAATTCGGCTTTCAATCGCACTGATCAGATCTTCTTCCTCAAAAGGTTTTGTCAGATAATCATCTGCGCCGAGATTCATACCTTTTCGGACATCATCACGATCTGTTTTTGCTGATAAGAAAACAAAAGGGATGCGTTGTGTTTTTGGGTGTTGTGACAAAGCTTCTAAAACGCCATAACCATCTAATTTAGGCATCATGATGTCGCAGACAATGATATCAGGTTGAAATCGAATGGCACTCTGAACACCGATTTCTCCATCTGCGGCTGTCTCCATAACATAGTCGGATAATTCTAGAATTTCAGCTGTGTTTTCTCTTACAGTTGTATCGTCTTCAATTAAAAGCACTTTCTTATGCATGTCTTTTTGGTATTTCTATATAAAATGTTGTCCCTTTATTTTCTTCACTTTCAAATCTAATTTTTCCATCCAGATTCTCAAGATGATCTTTTACAATATTCAAACCTATACCTGTTCCTTGATTGAGCAAAGCATTTTCGGCTCTAAAATAACGGTCAAAAATATGTTTTTGATCTTTTTCAGGAATTCCCATCCCTTTATCTTGTACTTCAAACTTGATTATTTTTTCGTCAGAACTATCAATTTTAAAATAGATGTCGGTATGCTCTGGAGAATATTTAATTGCATTGCTCAATAGGTTTGAAAAAATGAGCTCGAGTACGTTTTTATCTTGTCGTAAAGTGAAGTCATCAATTTCTTTAGGATAATGTAAATTCTGACCTTCTTTTAAAGTAATATTTGCACCATAAATGACTTCATTCATCAGGTTGGTCAAGCTAAAATCTACAAAATTATAACTCACCTTACCTGTTTCTAAACGCTCAACTGACAGAAAATCATTGAGAATTCCTGTTAGATAGCGCACTTTGTTTTTAATGGTTTTCAGGTGTCTATCTCTTTTATCCTGCTGATCTGTTTGTGTATATTTTCCGATTAATGTTGTCGATGTCGAAATACCACTTAATGGCGTTTTGAATTCATGTGACACCAAGGATAAGAACTTGGTTTTCAGATCCCCGAGTTCACGTTCCTTTTGGAGCGCATCTTTTGTTTTCGCTTCAGCAATCTTTCGTTTGTTTACTTCAATTTCTAAAGCTTGATTGAGGTTGGTTAATTCACTAACCGTACGTTCTAACTCTTCCGTCCGCCGTTGAATCTTTTTTTCTAGATCGGCATTGAGTTTCTCAATAACCTTTTCGCTTTCTTTGCGAATTGTAATATCAGTGACCAAGGACATGACGAAATCTTCGCCTTGAAGCTTAAAGGGATTTAAGCCCACCTCAACAGGAAATTCACAGCCTGTTTTTGTGATGCCATAAAGATCTTTACCTATCCCCATTTGGCGGCGTCTTGGCGTCTCTAGATAATCGCTGGTGTGTTTTTGATGAGAGTGATGAAATTTCTGAGGAAGCAGAACATCCAAGTGCTGCCCCACTAATTCCGTGTAGGAATACCCAAACATATCACAAGCCGAAGTGTTAACCTCTACAATGTTTTTGGAGGTATCAACAACAATAACGCCCTCTGAAATGCCTTCAAATATAAGCTTGAAAATCTCAATATCCTTACCAAATCCTTTATTCCTCACAAGGTCTAATTTATGAGCAAATATAAGAGATATCAAAGAATTGAACTTAAAAAAAATCAATTCTTTAGCATTTAGACTTATTTTAAAAGCAATAAAAAAACAATCGCTAAGATTTTTGATAGAATGTGCTTTAGAAAGCTTGATGAGTGCATATAGAAATACGCATTTTTCACAAAATCATATTTTATCAAAATTCAACTTTATGTTGTTTTTTCGTATTTAAATTACATAAACACAAAATAAAGAGAAGCTAAGCTACCACTTTCTAAACAAGTCTTACTTAAGATTCATTTTTACATAAGTTAAATAACTTGTTAACAATATTTTAACGTAGGAGTTTATCTTTCAGCGGGGTTTTTCAAGCTGATATTTATTAGATTTGCGGCATTATTTATATCTAATCTAAATAAAATCATTGACGCGATTTATTCTCATCTCATGCATTGTTGTGTGCTCCATTTTTTCCTTACTCATTGGAGTCAAAGACATCTCTGTTTTCAATATTTTAAAACTGGGACAGGAAGAGGTGATGATTTTATTTGTCAGCCGTATTCCCCGCATCATTTCTTTAATTGTTGCTGGTGTTGGCATGAGTATCAGCGGCATGATCATGCAGCAAATCACACTCAATAAGTTTGTATCTCCAACAACTGCAGGGAGTTTAGATGCAGCTAAATTAGGCATCCTAATCGCGACTATTCTATTACCCAATACTGATTCGCTTTACAAAATGCTTTTCGCCTTTGCTTTTACAGTCATTGCGAGCTTGATTTTCATGCGTTTTGTCAATAGAATCAAAAAAAAGAGTATCATTTTCGTGCCTTTGGTAGGAATTATGTTTGGGAGCGTTCTCTCAGCAATCTCAACTTTCTTTGCCTATAAAAATAACATTGTTCAAAACATGGAGACATGGCTCATCGGTGACTTTTCATCGATATTAAAAGGCAATTATGAACTGATTTATGTGAGTTTACCTTTTGTGTTGATCACCTATTTATACGCTAATAAGTTTACAGTCATTGGCTTGGGGGAAGACTTCTCAACAAGTCTTGGTTTAAATTATAATAGAATTGTGGCCTTGGGTTTAGTTTGTGTTTCGCTGACAGTGAGCTCAATCATGATTACTGCAGGAGCCATCCCTTTTCTGGGCTTGATTATTCCAAATATCGTCAGTTTTATTTTTGGTGATAATCTCAAAAAAACCTTGCCTTATACAGCGATGATCGGTGCTTTATTTCTGATCCTTTGTGACATCATCAGTCGATTAATCATTTTTCCTTATGAAATTCCGATCGGCTTGACAGTTGGTGTGATTGGTGGCGCTATTTTTTTACTACTCATTTTAAAAAGAGGACGCTATGCCACGTAAAAAAATATACATTTTAAGTGCGATAACCTCAGTTATCATTTTGGCTTATTTGTTCACTTTTACAGGAACACAACTAGATTATGTCTTGCCGCGAAGAGGATACAAGATATTGGCAATGCTATTAATTTCGTGTTGTATTGCAACAGCATCAATCATCTTTCAAACGATTACGGCAAACCGTATTCTCACGCCTTCAATAATGGGGTTTGAATCAGTTTATGTTTTATTCCAAACCATTCTCGTCTTTATCTATGGCGATCAAACATTTCAGGCCATTAGCGCCGAAACGAATTTCCTGCTCTCAGTTTTAATGATGATCGGTTTTGCTTTACTGCTGTATTTTTTGATTTTTAAGAAAGACAAAAACAGTGTTTATTTTTTACTCTTAGTCGGGCTGATTATGGGCGCCTTATTCAGAAGCTTTACTTCCTTCTTTCAAATGCTAATTGACCCAAACGAATTCTTTGTTGTACAAAATAGCATGTTTGCGAGTTTTAATAATGTCAACACCAAGCTCCTTGGTATTTCAGCAATTGTACTTGTGGTCTGCCTATATCTTATCAGCCGCTATATTTCGCGTTTGAATGTGCTCTCTTTAGGAAAAGAGCACGCCATTAACTTAGGAATTAACTACAACAAATTAGTCAAATCAAACCTCATCATCATTGCGATAATGGTTTCAATTTCAACGGCCTTAATCGGTCCTATTACGTTTTTAGGAATTTTAGTGGCCAATCTATCTTATGAGTATTTAAAGACTTATAAACACACAACATTAATTATTGGAGGTAGCCTTATCACCTGCATAGCTGTCATCGGTGGCGATTATTTGGTTGAGCACTTATTTGATATGTCCACGACAATCAGTATTGTCATCAACTTTGTTGGTGGACTCTATTTCTTATATCTATTACTTAAAAAAGACAAACCATGGTAAGCCTAAAAAACATTTCAAAATCCTATGGAGACAAACGCATTTTGGATGATGTCTCTGTTGATTTCCCACGCGGAAAAATCACTTCGCTTATTGGCGGAAACGGCACAGGTAAAAGTACTTTGCTCTCCATTGTCAGTCGATTAATTCCAAAAGATAAAGGAGATGTTTTTATCATTGATGAAAACATTACAAACCTTGACAGTAAAGAATTAGCTAAAAAACTATCGATTCTCAAGCAAAGTAATCACTCAAGCATCCGACTCACAATTCGGGAGTTGGTTTGTTTTGGTCGTTTTCCATACACAAGAGGAAAAAGATTGTGCAATCAAGATTGTCGAATTGTCAGAGAAGCCATTGAATATATGTCTTTAGAAGAAATTCAAGATTCTTATATCGACGAGCTAAGTGGCGGACAAAAACAACGCGCTTTTCTCGCTATGGTGATTGCACAAGATACGGACTACATTCTCCTGGATGAACCTCTGAATAATTTAGATATGAAGCATTCAGTTCAGATCATGAAAATCTTGAGAAAATTAGCAAAAGACCTCAACAAAACGATCATTATCATCGTTCATGATATCAATTTTGCTTCTTGCTATTCAGATTACATCGCAACGGTGAAAAACGGAAAGATATCACATTTCGGTACCACAGATGAAATCATACAAACCGATGTATTAAAAGATGTTTTTGATATCGATTTTGAAATCATGCAAGTCAATGGCAACAAAATATGCCTATACTTTGTTTAACCTTTTACATAAAAAACAACCCAATGAAAAATTTATTTAAAGTTCAATTCAGCATTCTTCTTATATTTTTAGTCGCCAGCTGTCAAGAACAAAACAGAAAAAAATCAGTTGAACTCACGGATGAAAACTCAGTTTTAGTCGAACATCCACTAGGTGAAACGCGTGTACCAAAAAATCCAGACCGTGTTGTTGTGATGGAATATGGCTCTTTAGACACCATGAAAGAACTGGGACTTGATGAAAAAGTTGTCGGCATTCCTAAAAACAACCTACCAGCTTACTTGAATGCTTATGAGGAGGATGAAACAATCAAGAACACAGGAGGCTTAAAGGATTTGAACTTCCAAACGATTAACGAATTACAGCCTGATTTGATCATTATCGGCAACCGTCAGGTTGATGATTATGAAGAGTTGTCTAAGATTGCTCCGACTATTTTCATGATTGTAGATTATGCAGATTACACAGACTCTTTTAAAGAAAATGCGAGATACCTCGGAGATATTTTTGGCAAGGAAGAGCTTTTAGAAAAAAAGCTAAAGAATATCGATAAAGTATCAAAAGAGATTCAAGAATTTACAAAAAAAGATGATAAGGAAGCTTTGATCGTGATGTACAACGAGCGTAAATTCAGTGCTTATGGGAAAGGATCTCGATTTGGAATTGTACATGATGTTTTTGGAATTGAGCCAGCCAGCAAAAACCTAGAAGTTGCTGTACATGGAAAATCAATTTCGAATGAATACATTTACGACACCAATCCTGATTATTTATTCATCATCGATAGAGGTGCTGCAATTAACACAAACAAAGCCAATAGAAAAGAGGTTGAAAATGCGTTGATCCAGAAAACGAATGCTTTTAAAGAAGACAAAATCGTCTATTTATCACCTGACATCTGGTATCTTTCTGGAGGTGGTTTAATGTCTTTCCAGCGTATGGCTGAAGAAATCAAAAGCGCACTTTACTAAGGATACTTTCCTAAAGCTTATCTCACAAAAAAGCTGTTCCAGAATTAGAAGTTCTGAAACAGCTTTTTTTTATTCTTATGAGAAAAGCCAAAAGAGATTATTCAGCATAATTTTTAATTCAATTTATTATATAGTTTTTGAGCTGACCTATAGCGGTCAGTCTCTTCTGGTATTTGACTCAGCAATTGCGAGGCTGCCTTCTTATTCTCTTGTTTTAATTTACTCAGAGCGCCAAACCAAAGCGCTTCATGTCTAAAAACACTATCACCTTTCAGAATTTCAAGATACAATTGATCTGCTTTTTCAAACTGATCAATTTCAACTAAAGAAATAGCACTGTATAATTTATACTCAGCATTGTCATCCTCTTGAAGCAGCTGCTCAAAAGAGTCTGCAGCTTCAGTATATTTATGAGAGTTAAAAGCGTCTTCAGCTTGTTTTACCAAATCATTTTCTGCACCTCGACTTTGAAAACTAACGACTGCATATTGGTTGTAATCTGTAAAAGCTGGTGTTGCATATTCCTGGTAAAAATAAAGACCTATCAAGATTAAGAAAGTTGCAGCAATACCAATCCGCCATGGCATACGAATCGATTTTTTAGACTTTTTAGTTTTTTTATCAAAATGCTGATCCGCTTGTTGACCTATTGTTCTCTGAAGCTCTACTCTTTCGTTTTTATGCTGAAAACGATGCTCTAAATGCTTTGAAAGTTCTTGATAGGTTTCAAATTTATCTTTCAATTCAGGTTCTTTTGCCAATCTATTTTCAAAAGCTTTTTTCTCTTCAACCGATAGCTCACCAGCCAAATAGTTTTCTATTAAGATGTACTCCTGCTCTTCCATTTTCTACGATTTTAAATTTTTATAATGAGGAGATTCATGAACCATTTCTGTCAATTTTCCAATACACAAAGATTTCTTTTTGCGGGCATAAGCATAAGAAATATCCAAGTGCTCGGCAAGCTTTTTCATAGAATCAATCTCAAAAGACTTTTTCAGCAAATCCTGACACGCTTTTCCTAGTTTTTGAAACATTGTTGAGAAAAGCTGTTGCTGATTCTCAAAAAGGCTTGTTTCAAATACAAATTGATTCGTGTCTTCATGGTCAGATACAATTTCTTCTTCAAGTGTTACCGTCTCGAGTTTTTTCTTTTTGAGTTTGTTATACCATCTTCTTTTACACAACAAGAAAAAGTAAGCATCAAATGGACAAGTCAATTTTAAATCTTTGACACACGCCTGATCATAAATAATGAGAAGAACTTCTTGAATAATGTCTTTAGCATTGGCTTCATCACCGCTATTTTGACATATAAAATGAACCACCTTTGGCGCAAAGCGGTCGTAGATTTCTCTTATAATAAAAGAGTTGTCCTGCTTTAAGCCATCAATATACTTTTGATCAGCATGTGTTTTTTGTGCACTCATTATACAAATTATAAAGAGTAAATGTAAAAAAATAAAAATTATAGGGTAACACTTCCTTCTTTAAGT
>JAKDUG010000006.1 GCA_030457805.1 Psychroflexus sp. | reverse complement strand
GGTCGCCGCCTTTCTTTATTAAAGCAAAGCCTGTAAGTTTATTCTTACAGGCTTTCTTTGTTTTATGAGTATTTCATCTTCTTCTTGTATTTATCTCTTCCATAAGGCTAAGCTTTTCTACAACATCCTTTAAGTATAACGATAAAAAAAGCTGACCCAATCAGAGCCAGCTATCTTATCCTTAATGCTATGTCAATAAAATGACTTGTTTTACGATTTTGATGATGATGGACATTCAAAGAGAGTCGTGGGTATATCGATTTCTTTAAAGGCTTCAAATCCACCTTCTACATTTATTAAATTGTGTTTCCCTCGCATTTTTAATATTGAAGTCGCAATGACAGAACGATAACCCCCCAAACAATGCAGGTAGAAATTATCTTTTGCAGGGAAGGCTTCTAAGTAATCATTGAGTATATGAAGCGGTGTGTTGATCGCAGGATTTAAATGTTCTGCCTTGTATTCCGTTTCTTTTCTGACATCGTAAATGGCAAGCTTATCAATGTTTAATGATTTAAATTCTTCTGCTGTTATGGAGTTGATATTGTCATATTCTTTTCCAACTTCTTTCCAGGCATCAAAGCCTCCTTTGAGATGTCCTAATGTATTGTCAAAGCCAACGCGTGCTAATCTAATCACTGACTCTTCTTCTTTGCCTTTAGGCGTGACCAATAAGATGGGTTGCTTCACATCTGCAATGAGAGCACCGACCCAGGGCGCAAAATCACCATCCAAACCAATGAATATTGATTGTGGTATATGCGATTTGATAAATTCTTTTTCATTTCTAACATCAAGAATTAATGCGCCACTTTCATTAGCTGAAGCTTCAAATTCATTCGGTGTGAGCGCTTTTGTGCCTCTTTTGATGATATTTTGAATATCTTCGTAACCTTCTTTGTTCATTTGAACATTTAAGGGGAAATATTTCGGAGGAGGAATAAGTCCGTCTGTTACTTCCTTGACAAATTCTTCTTTGGTCATATCTTCACGCAGCGCATAATTAACTCTTTTTTGATTTCCAAGTGTGTCAATCGTCTCCTTCATCATATTTTTTCCACAAGCAGATCCTGCACCATGAGCCGGATATACGGTGATATGATCTTCAAGTGGCATGATTTTAGTCCGCAGACTATCGTAAAGTATTCCTGCTAAATCTTCTTGCGTCATGCTAGCTGATTTCTGTGCGAGGTCAGGACGACCAACATCTCCTAAAAACAAAGTATCTCCTGTAAAAATTGAATGGTTTTTGCCGTCTTTATCTTTCAATAAGAAACATGAACTCTCCATTGTATGGCCAGGTGTGTGTAAAACTTCAATGGTAATCTCACCGAGTTGAAAGACTTCATTGTCTTTGGCCGTATAGGCTTCAAAGGTTGTTTCTGCTGAAGGACCATAAATAATCTGGGCGCCAGTTTCTTTAGCTAAAGTCACATGTCCACTCACAAAATCTGCGTGAAAATGTGTCTCGAAAATGTATTTGATTTGACCTTTGTTTTCTTTCGCTTTGTCAATATAGGGTTGAACTTCTCTAAGCGGATCAATAATGGCGACCTCGCCTTTGCTTTCGATATAATAAGCACCTTGTGCCAAACACCCAGTGTAGATTTGTTCAATCTTCATAAATCATTATTTTAGTTGAATTCTAAAATTAGAATCGTTTTTGTTGTTATACAAATCTAAACTTATTAAAACTTTTAGGTGGTAACATTGGTTACAAATCGTCTTCTTAAATTTGGCTGTATTGCTTTGAGGTTTGTTTATCTTTGTGTTAAAACTTTTTACAATGGAATTAGAAAATCAAGTGATGGATAAAATGAAAATAGCAATGAAAGCAAAGGATACAGTTGCTCTAGCTTCGTTGAGATCCATAAAAAACGAAATTATTAAAGCGAAAACTGCAGGAACATCATCAGATGAAATGACAGAGGAGGATGGGCTTAAACTGCTTCAGAAACTTGTGAAGCAGCGTAAAGAGAGTGCAGAAGTTTTTACAGAACAAAATAGAGCAGAGCTTGCTGAAGCAGAATTAGCTGAGGCTAAAATAATTGAAGAATTCTTGCCAACGCAGTTAAGTGATGAAGAAATTGAAAATGAAGTGAAAGCTATTATTGCCGAAACTGGTGCTGACTCAATGAAAGATATGGGGAAAGTGATGGGACTTGCTTCGCAGCGCCTGTCTGGTCGTGCTGATGGAAAAACGATCTCAAAACATGTCAAATCTTGTTTGTCATAAATTGATTTTCTGCTAATTTGATAGCAACATCATGCAAAGCGAAAAGGGAGCTTTTGACTCCCTTTTTTGATTTTAAAACAGCTTGTTGAAAATTTTTAATTGATCATTAATACTGGCTTATAGCTCGAACTTGTGATCAGTTCGTTGGTTGTGCTCCCTAGAAATAATGATGTAATTGTATTTGCGCCACGGGCAGTCACGATGATTAAGTCAAAATCATTTTTTAAAGCCTGATTTTTAATGACTTCCACAATAGATAAATCTTCTTTGTTGATATTTTTAAATTTTATTGTTTCCTTCAGCTTATTTTTCTTTAAATAGCTTTTCATTTTACCTTCCAAATGGGCTCTCGTTTTATCTTCTGCCTTTTTGGTATTGATATACGGGAAAAAATAAGAAGGAATGTTGTAAACATGCAATGCTTCTATGCAGCCATTCGTTTTTGCTGTCAATTCTTCTGCCGCAAGAAATGCATTAACTGACGAAGAACTGAAATCTGTTGGCACCAAAATTTTATTCAACTCACTTTGCGCTTCTTCTGGTATTAATAACAAATGTGAATCTAGCATTTTGGCGAGTTTTTGCGTTAAAGCGCCTGTCCCTTGAAATTCGTTTTTATAGCCGATCATCACCAGATCAATCTTATATTTATCGGTGAGATGATCTAAAATGCTTTCCGTGTATTCATCCGTTGTTATGATCGTTGTAAACTCAGTTTTACCCGTGTAATTATCTCTGATTGATGTGTCTAAAGCTTCTTCAATAATTTCATCTACAGTTAAGTTCTCTTCCAATAATTCTTCATAAATATTGTACAATTTAGACTGCTTGATGTTGTGGGTAAAGTAAAAATGTTTTGGAGAAATGACTTCACATAAATAACTCGCGTATTTTAATAAAATAGCATCCATCTCAGTTAAATCTAAAGCAATCATAACATTGAGATCTTTAGGTAAAATTTCTTTCTTTTTCATTATTGGTTTTTTGTGGTAGTATCTTGTTGATCTTCGTCTTTTTCTGTCTTTCTTTTCTCACGTTCTTTGTTGACTAATTGAAGGATGTTTTTACGATACACTTCTTTTTCAGTTAGTTTCTCTTCGCGTTCCGCCTTTCGATAGTCTTCTTTTAATCCTGAAAGTAAAGAGAAACACATCATAATCAATAGAATTGCAAAAGGAATTCCCGTTACCGTTACAGCGGTTTGTAGCGCATTCAGACCTCCACCATACATTAATACGGCAGCAATTGTCCCTGTGGCAACAGCCCAAATGACACGCTGGAATCCAGGTGTCTCTAATTTTCCACCCGACGTAATGCTGTTAATAACTAAAGCACCGGAGTCTGCAGATGTAATAATAAAACTACAAATTAAAATAATTGCGAGTGATTTTAAAAGTATCGCGAATGGAAATTTATCAAAAAAGACATACAATGCTGTTGAAATGTTATCATTGACAGCTGCAATCATTGCTGTATCACCACCGAGTATATCGCGCATCGTGATGCCACCAAAAGCACTAAACCATAAAAAAGTGACCAGCGCTGGTAGAATCAGTACGCACAGTATAAATTCTTTGATGCTTCGCCCTTTTGAGATCCGTGCGATAAAGATTCCGACAAAAGGAGACCATGAAATCCACCAACCCCAATACATAATTGTTCTTGTTTTTTGCCAACTTGTGTTTTGTAGGGATTCTGTCCAGGTTGACATATCTACAAAATTGACCAAATAGCTGCCTATGTTTTGTATATATGATTTTAAAATAAATGTGGTTGATCCTAAGATTAGAACAAGTAAAAATATAATTAAAGCCACTCGGACATTCAGTTGACTCAATATTTTTACGCCTTTATTCACACCGCTAAAAGCTGAAATTGTTGCAGCAGCAGTGACGCCGACAATGATCAGAATCTGATAAAACAATGAACTCGGAATACCAAAAACATGCGTGAATCCTGAGTTGATTTGTCCAACCCCAAAGCCAATTGTGGTCGCTAAACCAAACATTGTTGTGATGACAGCCATGATATCGATAAGATTACCCATCCAACCGTAAATCCTGTTTCCTAAAATCGGATAGAAAGCTGACCGCAATGTCAACGGCATTTTCCTGTTAAAGGTGAAATAGGCCAATGATAAACCGACAACTGAGTATATTGCCCAGCCGTGAATACCGTGGTGTAGAAATGAAAAATTAATGGCTTCTTGTGCGATTAAAGATGGTTTTTCGCCACCTAATCGGGGCGGATCTAGAAAATCTCGCACAGGATCGGCAATACTGAAAAGGACTAATCCATTTCCGATTCCGGCACTAAAAAGCATGGCAAACCACGACCATAAATTAAAGTCGGGCTTGGCATCTTTTCCTCCAATCCTGATATTACCGTATTTACTCAATGCCAGATAAAGACAGAATACGATGAATAAATTAACGGCTAATGTATAAATCCAACCGCCATGTGTCGAAACATAATCTTGGGCAATATTGAAGTAAAGCTCGGCTTCTGCTTCGAAAATAAGTGTAAAAGCAACGCTACTAATGATTACAGCTATCGTTGCCAAAAAAACAGTTTTATTGACAACCAGCCCTAAAAATTTTGTGGACTGATCCTCACGTGTAAATTTTATAGACATATATGTTTAATTTAATAATTTAAAGAACTTCCTTTTCAAATCTAGACTTACTTAATAGCTTCCTCATCACTAAGAGAAATGAAGTCAATTGACAGGGGGAGAAATGCTGTAAATTTCCTTTCCTCTTTTCGTTATATCGCGTAATTTTACTTCCATCTTATTTAGTTTTATCTGAATGATTCCATTTCTATAGACAGATTATAGAGCGGAGAGAATAAGCAAAAGAGTTGAAGTTATCAAGTCTTTTTCTAAATAATATTTCAGCCTTTAAACAGAAGTTTTTTGAATCAAATCAAAGGCGTCATGCAGATTGTAAAATATAAAAAGCTGATCAGTCAAATGCATGATGATCAGCTTTATAGGGGTTTTAAAAATCTATTTTTTAAATATCGTCAAAACTCACATTGGTAAATGCAGTCGCAGCCTCATGTTTTTCTTTCTTAGGCTCGAAATCAGTGTCTGTATTTGAATCTTCTGACGTCGGCTTTTGAAAGTCCTTTTGGTGCCGATCAGAAATCACTTCTTCTCCTTTTTCATTAATGATGAAATTAGTGGCTTCGTTTAAGGCTTCTTGAAAATTTTCAAAATCTTCCTTGTACAAATAGATCTTGTGCTTTCTGTAGAAAAAAGATCCATCATCGTTTGTAAATTTTTTACTTTCAGTAATCGTGAGATAGTAGTCGTCAGCTTTTGTTGATCTGACATCAAAAAAATAAGTTCTTCTTCCTGCGCGGATTACCTTTGAAAAAATGTCATCGTTCTTCATCGTTCCTTGATCACTCATAATTTTTAAATTGATTGTTGATTGATGCTTCAAAAATCTTAAAAAAAAACAAAAAAACTAAACTTATTTAAGAATCTTTTTCCTCTAATTGCTTTTCGTAAAGTTCTTTGTAGTAACCCTCAGCTTCAATCAGTTGATTGTGTGTGCCTTCCTGGATGATTTTACCGTTATCGATAACGATAATTTTATCAGCATTCCGAGCAGATGAAGCTCTGTGACTTACGATAATTGCGGTTTTTTCTTCAGAGATCTCATTGAGGTTGTTAAAAATTTCTTCTTCTGTTTCTGTATCTACAGCAGATAGGCAATCGTCGAAAAGAACAATTTTAGGATCTTTAATAATCGCTCTCGCAATAGAAACACGTTGTTTTTGTCCGCCAGACAATGTCAAACCTCGCTCCCCAAGTACCGTGTCATAGCCTTTACTGAAATGCATAATGTTGTCATGCACAGCGGCGTATTTTGCAGCGGCGATAATCTCTTCTTCGGTGGCATCACTTTTTCCAAACTTGATGTTTTCAAGAATACTTTCACTAAATAGAAAAGCATCTTGCGGAACATAGCCGATTTGTTGACGCAGTTCACTTAAATTGAGCGATTCAATAGGTTTTCCATCGATTAAAACCTCGCCTTCAGTGACATCATATAGGCGTCCAATCAATTCTAAAATTGTTGATTTCCCTGATCCTGTGTTTCCTAAAATGGCTAATGTTTCTCCTTTTTTAATCGTAAAAGAAAGCTTATTTAGTGCGGTGATATTGGTGTCGTCATACACAAATTTGACATTCTTAAATTCGATGTTACCTTGAATATTCTCTTTCTGATCTGAATGATTTTTGATACTTGATTCCTGTTCTAAAAACTCATTAATTCTTTTTTGAGATGCTTCTGCACGCTGCACCATTGAAGTAATCCATCCCACTGAAGCCACAGGCCAGGTCAACATATTCACATATAGTAAAAACTCAACAATCACCCCCACACTTTCAATCTCACCATTGATATATTGTTGTCCACCAATATATATCACAATCAAATTACTAAAACCAATGAGTAAAACCATCAGTGGAAAAAAGATAGCTTGCACTTTTGCGAGATCAACATTTTTCGTCTTGCTTTCATTGGCTAAATCATTGAAATCTGAGTTGAATTTACCTTGAATTCCGTATGATTTTATCACAGCAATTCCGCTAAAGCTCTCTTGGGCAAAAGTATTTAATTCTGATAAAATCTTTTGAACAACAGTTGAGCGTTTATTGATCGCGACACTCAGTCTGTATATGGCAATGGATAATATTGGCAACGGAATCAACGTGTAGAGTGTCAGCATTGGCGCTGCAGAAATCATATAAGAAATGACCACGACAAAAAGTGTCACCGTTTGCACACCGTACATCAAAGCTGGCCCGACGTACATGCGAACTTTTGAGACATCTTCAGAGATTCGGCTCATCAAATCACCAGTTCTATTTTTTTTGTAAAAATCTAATGATAAATCTTGATACTGCGTAAAGACTTCATTTTTTAAATCATACTCAATAAAACGCGATACCACGATAAAGGTTTGTCGCATCAAGAAAGTTAAAATACCAGAAGCTAAAGCAGCACCGATAATTAAAAGAATGTTCAGTAAGAGTTCAGACTTCACCACACTTAAATCTGTGACCTCGCCATTGAGATATTTTTCAATAGCAGTTGTCGAGTTTCTGATGAGTTGCGGTGTGAATAAAGCAAAAACACGAGCCCCAATTGTGATGATGAGCCCCAGTAAAAGTCGCCATCTGTACTTGTATAAATATTTATTAAGGTATTTGAGTGCTTTCAAGAATTAAAATTTTAATTTACAAATGTAAGGTTTATGAACAAATCAAAAATTGATGTAACATAAGTTTATAAAGGATTTCTTTTAAAAAAAATTCAAAAGAGTGAAAACTCTTGTTTTAAATATTATTTTTGCACACTGAAAATCTGATATCAATGCTGACAAGAAGACACATTCGTGCAAAAGTGATGCAATCTGTTTATGCTTTTAAAAAAGGCAACCAACAGGTGATGCAGAATGATAAAAAATTCCTCAAGAAGAGTATGGTTGATATGCATGACTTGTTCTTGCTTAACTTAAGCTTATTTGTCGAGTTGAAAAATCATGCTGAAAACCATTATGAAATTAGTAAAAAGAAGTTTTTGGCAACGGATGAGGATAAAAAACCGAATTTAAAGTTTGTCAATAATCTACTCATTGAGAAAATAGAAAATACGACGAATCTCAACGCGCTTTTGGAAGATCGTAAATTGAGAAATTGGAGTGAAGATGATGAAGTGTCTAAAAGACTATGGAAAAAACTTTTAGAAAGCGAGCTGTATCAATATTACATTAAAGATACGTATTCTGATTTTAAGGATGACAAAGACTTCATGATCAGCGTCTATAAAGAAATTATTGCCCCAGACGACTCTCTTTATGATTATTACGAGGATAAAAAATTAACTTGGGTTGATGATTTTCCAATTGTCAACACAGGAATTATCAAATTTATTCAAAAAATAAAGATTGATGAGGATTCTATTTTGCTTCCGAAACTCTTTATCAATATGGATGATGAAGATTTTGCGATTGATTTGTTTACAAAAACCCTGCTGAACGAAGAAGAGTTTACAGATGCTTTTAAAGACAAAACACCAAACTGGGACACAGATAGAATTGCAGATTTAGACAGTATTTTAATCAAAATGGCTTTATGTGAATTTACGCGTTTCCCGAGTATTCCTGTTCGCGTGACAATTAATGAATACTTAGAAATAGCAAAAGATTACTCAACTCTAAAAAGTGGAACATTTATCAATGGTGTTTTAGATAAATTGTCAAAAGAATTCCAAGAAAGCGGTAAAATTCATAAAATCGGTCGAGGATTAATGTAATGAGTTAAAATTTTCTATTTTTGGAGAAATTAAAATTTAATTGATGATGAAAACAACATTTTTAGCATTAGCAGCAGTTTTAGCTTTAGGCTTTACCTCTTGCAAAGATGATGCAGCTTCTAAGGTGGATTCAAAGAAAGCAGAAACAGCTTCAACCTCAGATTCAAAAGAGCAAGCATATCCAGTATTAGCTTTTGAGGATATGAGACATGATTTTGGTACGATTAATGAAGGCGATGTCGTTGAGCACGATTTTGTATTCAAAAACACAGGTGATGCACCTTTAGTTATTACCAATGCAAGAGCAAGCTGTGGATGTACAATTCCTGAATATCCAAAAAATAAAGCCATTGCACCTGGAGAAGAAGGGGTAATGAAAGTTCAGTTTAATTCAAGTGGTCGTCCAAACCAACAAATGAAAAGCATCACTGTAACTGCCAATACAGAAAAAGGACAAGATAAATTGCAAATCAAAGCATTTGTTAATCCAAAAAATAAAAACGCTGGTTCACCAGTAAAATAATCTTATGGGAGACTTAACTCAATTCCTACCGCTGATCCTTATTTTCGTTGTGCTTTATTTCTTTATGATCAGGCCACAAATGAAAAAACAAAAGCAGGAGAAAAACTTTATTCATGAACTCAAGAAAGGTGACAAAATTGTGACTAAAAGTGGGTTGCATGGTAAAATTTCAGACTTTAGTGAAAAACTAGATGCCGTTATTATTGAAACAGGCTCAGGTAAAATGACTTTTGACAAATCGTCGATTTCTTTAGAAATGACAAATAAAGTCACAAAACCAGTTGAAGCTAAAAAGTAATTCATTCATTTGAATCTACGAATTTGAAAAAAGCTATCTTTAACGAGATAGCTTTTTTAATTTATAATACTTATGTCAACTCCCATTCAACCCAAAAGACCACAGATCGGTTTTAAAGCACCAGAATTTAAACTCTATGATGTTGTTTCTGGTGATCCTTTAAGTCTTAAAGCACTCATGGGTGACAAAGGAACTGTCGTGATATTTTTGGCCAATCACTGTCCTTATGTCAAGCATGTTCAAGAAGAAATTGTGAGGGTTGCCAATGATTATCAAGTCACTGGTTTTGGATTTGTTGCTATTTCGAGTTCTGATTTTGAGGCTTATCCCGAAGATGCTCCACAACAAATGCTAGAAGTCGCACGTGAAAATGATTATTCATTTCCGTATTTATTAGATGAAAATCAGGCTGTAGCTAAAGCTTATGCAGCAAGTTGTACACCCGATTTTTATGTGTTTGATGATGCTTTGAAAATGACTTATCACGGACAGCTTGACGATTCGCGTCCGCAAAATAACATCACACTTTCAGGCACATCTTTAAGGCGAGCATTAGATGCTATCTTGTCTAACGGGCCGCCTCTTAAGTATCAAAAAGCATCTATGGGCTGTTCTATTAAATGGAAAAAGTTGTCTTAAAACTCTTGAGCAATTGATCTGTTTTTGAAAACTGATGATTCAACCCAAATGGAAGCTTTAAGACAACTTTTCCTCTGTCATTCATTACTTAACGTGTGACCAGTTTTTTCCTTTCTTGATGCGGTAAAGATGCATTTCAGAAATTCCGAATTTTTCAGCAATTTTTTTCATTCGCATTGTTCGATTTGGATCATTGACCATTTTTCGAATTTTGCGTACCTTAGCTTCGGTTAGTTTTGCATTCTTAACTTTCTTTGAATTTTTAATCCACAAAGGATTTTTGAACTGATGCTTTTCTTTTTGCTTTTTATCAGCCCAAGCTAAATTTTCAAGGTTGTTGTTTAATTTCTCGTAATCTTTATGAATCACAAAAACTTGATCATCAGATTCTTTCTCTAAAAAAGTCTCAGCGATCACTTTGTGTAAATATTTTGAGCGGTTCCCGCCAGCTTCTAAGGTAATTGTGATACTCGCATAGCCATTGATGTTCCCGATTTTGATGGGCCAGATCCTGCCGGTGTGTTTGGTTCGACGAGCGCCTCCTAGGCTGGAAACCTCGATTTTC
The DNA here is from genome assembly GCA_030457805.1 of Psychroflexus sp. Taxonomy (GTDB): domain Bacteria; phylum Bacteroidota; class Bacteroidia; order Flavobacteriales; family Flavobacteriaceae; genus Psychroflexus. The sequence continues at coordinate 23,503 of JAKDUG010000006.1, read as the reverse complement.
TGCTTTTGTTTGTACTCAGGGCCGAGTTCTACCTCTTTCCAAATTTCTTTTTCTTTTTCCATTTTTAACTTGTGTTGATTTTGGGGTATCAACAAATGTAGTAAAAAGTAATGAAAAATGGTAATGTGTTAAGATATTGATTTTAAGGTTTTTAAGGCATTAATTTTTAAATGATACCAAAAAAAACTTTTCTTTTTAGATTGGTTATGTTTTTCAGTCAATGCTTCAAGTGCTAGGCCAAGCTTGCCTTCGCCTTGAATTGCAGACCAGAAATCTGGAAAATCAGTATTGATTTGATCTATATCCATTCTTATTTGTAAAGGTTTATCCTTTAAGAAAAGTGCAATTGAAGCTTCTATATTTTTAACTAAATCATAGGAGTATTCCTTAATTTCATCTTTTGTGAGTTTCTCAGTTGGTTTTTTTTTGATGCCATCACAATAAGCTTTAATCATGCTATTTGGATAGTAAACACGTTTTTCAAAACTCTGTGCAATCTTGTTATGATCTCGCGTTAAATGCACATAAAAAGCGTCTTTTCCGTAATACTGGTCTAAGCGACCTAAATCCCAGATGAGTCTGTTGTCTGCTTCGATATGTTGATCTGGAAAATCAAAACGTTGTTCCCCATTTAAGTCTGATTTCGATTCATGTGAGGCTGTGAAATTTGTCAGGTTTTCGCAAGCTTTTATAAAGCTGACCGAGCCTGTTCTTCCGGTGCATAAAATGAAAACGTTCATGGTGTCTTAAACTTTAAAGATCAGTTGTTCTTGATCAAAATTAATTAAATCGTTTGGGAATAGTTCAGTGAAAACTTGATTTTTTGCCAGTTCTTCTGTTGTGCCAAAATGTGCTTTTTTGTCGTTGAGGACAATAATCTTATCACAGAGTTGGAGTGCTAAGTTAATTTCATGTGTTGCAAAAAGCATGGCTTTATTATTTTTTTTACAAATCTTTTTGAGCATTTTCAGAATGTATATCTTATGATACATGTCCAAATGAGTCGTTGGTTCATCAAGGATAATCAGTCGTGTTTGTTGTGCTATTGCACGAGCCAACATCACTTTCTGAAGTTGGCCATCACTCAGTTTTGCACATTTTTTTTTAGTCTTATCTCTGAGCCCGACTTGGTCAATGGCTTTCATGACAATTCTTTTGTCTTGTTTTGTGAGTAACCCAAGCCAGTTTGTATAGGGTTGTCTGCCAAGTGCAACAGTTTCAAAAACTGTAAGCTGTTTATTGATTTGTGGATTTGTCAACACCAAGCCCATTTCAGCCGCGCGTTCTTTTAAAGTGTACTCTGTAATTGGGCGATCGTTTAAAATAATCTCTCCACTCAAAGGGGAATTCAGTTGTGTGATTGCTTTCAAAAGTGTTGATTTTCCAGATCCATTGACGCCAATAAGTCCGACTAATTCAGATCTTTTAATACTGAAATTGATGTTTTCAACAAGCGCTTTGTTGTAACCAATATCAAGATTTTGGATGTCTAAAATTAATTTTCCCATATTAAAATCTGATGTGCTTTTGTTTCACCAAAAGCCAAATGACTAAAGGCGCTCCGATAATTGATGTCACCGCATTAATTGGGATTGTCAATTCTGAAAAAGGCAGTTGTGCAATGATATCACAAATAAGCATTAAAGCTGCACCACTCAATAAAACCGAAGGGACTAAAACCAAATGGTTGTTTGTTTTGACAAGCTGTCGCGTCAGGTGAGGGACAGCAAGACCTATAAAGGCAATTGGTCCCGCAAATGCTGTAATGGCTCCAGCGAGAATACTTGTGGCAAGAATGATCAGAAACCGATTGCGTTTGAGATTGACGCCTAAGCTTTCAGCATAATTTTCTCCCAATAAAAGGCTGTTTAAGTTTTTAAGAATAAACAAAATAATCAAATAGCTTATCAAACTACAAATTGCCAATATTGAAACTTCACTCCATGTCAAGTTTCCTAGACTTCCTAAGGACCAAAATATATATTTTTGAAGCTCATTGGCAGAACTGAAGAAAGATAAGACATTGACGACAGCCCCTGTCAAACTTGCAAACATTAATCCGATAATCAGAAGTGCCATGGTGTCTTTGATGCGTGAGGCCGTGGCCAAAATACCAATCATCACCAGTAAACTTCCTAAACTCGATGCTACAACAATCAGCCAACGCTCACTGAGAAAACTCCCGAAATTCAAGCCGAGTAAGCTACTGCCTAAAATCAAAACTGCAACGCCTAAACTTGCACCACTGCTCAGACCGAGAACATAAGGGCCAGCAAGTGGATTGCGAAATAAGGTCTGCATTAACAAACCACTGAGAGCGAGTCCGCCGCCCACAAATATGGCTGTAATCGTTTTGGGAAGTCTGTAATTGACAATAATATAATGCCAGGTTGGGTTGTCAACTTTTTGGAATGTCAAGCTTTTGATAACATCACTAAACGGAATGCTAACAGAGCCCAAACTCAAGCTGATCAAACAGAGAGTGACTAAAAGTAGGACGATTGATAAACCCGATTTAAGCTGCATTTGTTTTAGTTTAATGCGTTATAAAAGACAAACGCGTGATCTTCTATGAGTTCAGGATGACAGATTTTAATCAAATCTTTTAGAACTAAATCAGGTCGGTTTGGAGCTAATTCATAATAAATAACGCCGCCAGTTTCACCTTTTTGACCAGCGATACCGTAAATCTCTTTCTCCTGAAAGGCTTTGAATTTCTGGTAATGTGGATTTTGGTCTATCATTTTTTTATAAGAAGTCAAACTTCCAGGTGCAATCCATATATCAGCATTTTGCGCTTTGTTGAGGACACTTTCAAAAGACAGACTTAAGCTTCCAGCTTCTTTTGTATCTGAGTAAAGGTAATCAGTTTGTGCATCTTTAAAAAACTGGGCTTGCCAGCTTTCTCCGCCAGGCAAATACCAAACATCACGGTATAAGCTCCCCGAAATAATACTGGGTTTTTGATCAGCCGTTTTGGCCAAGTCTTGCAGCTCTAGATAGTTTTTTTTGACCTTATCAAAAGCAATTTTGGCTTCTTCTTTTTTTCCGAAAAGCACGCCGAAAAATTTGATCCATTCCGCTTTTCCAAGCGGTGATTCTTCAACCCAATCTCCATTGTAAACAATCGGTATGCCAGCGTTTTCTATTAAGTCGTAAGCTTTGTTTTCACCATTCATGCTAAAGCCAACCAGAAGATCGGCTTGCGTTGAGATTGCTAATTCGGTATTGATTTTCTGGTTCTTCCCAATGTTGATAACTTTCTCCTGATTGATGCGTTTTCTGGCTTCTGGAGAGGAGATGTAATCAGGCTCAGGGAAAGCGACCAAAGTTGACAACACATCGAGCTGGATCAAGGAAGGGATATGTGTGGTTGAACTGACAATGCTTCTTTGAATAGGCAGATCAATCCGATGGGTGTAATCGAGATCTTCGGGTAAATTAATGTCTTTTTTTGTGATGACATAGGTGAAGCTTTTATCACTATTTGGCCATGAATTTTTGACGTGCAAGAGATCGTAATCCGGGTGTGACTCAATATCGAAACCTTTCGCAAAGTCAATGTCAACCTGGACTAAAGATTCTGAAACCTCATTTTTATGAGATTTTTTGTTTTGACATGATATCAAAACTCCACTGATGAGGAGAATTATAAAAAGATGATTTTTCAAACGTATTGATTTTCTGCAAAAGTAGGATTAATTAAATTTATAGACTTTAGGAAGTTTTAAATGTTTAGTTTTGCGGCAGAAAAATTGGTTCTTGACATGTTTCAATATGTCTGAGATTAAAAGGGAATTTCGTTAAAATCGGAAGCTGTTCCCGCAACTGTAAGCTGAGTTTGTCACGATTGACAAATGCTTTGTAAATGACTTCATAACCACTGTTTGATTTTTAAAACGGGAAGGTAACTACAAAGACGCAAGCCAGGAGACCTGCCTATTTTCGAAATGATAAATATGAATTTGTTCGGGATAAGCAAGCATGATGATAAAAAAACAATTTTTAATTGCCTTTAGTCTAATATCCGCTTTAAGCTTTGCACAGCAGGAAGAAATACAACAGCTCGATACTGTTGTGATCAAGCCTTTGCGTTTAATTCAAAAATCTGTCGGTCAGCGTATCCTTACAATCGATGCAGATCAAATTAGGAAATACCGCCCACAATTAACTGATGTTTTGAGTTTTGAAACGCCAATTTATTTTAAAGAAAATGGCGTTGGGATGGTGTCTTCACCAAGCTTTAGAGGAACAACTGCTCAGCAAACGGCTGTGTTGTGGAATGGTATTAATATCAATTCTCAATTTTTAGGACAAGTTGATTTTAATACAATCTCACCTCAGAATTATTCATCAATTGATGTGCGATCGGGTGGAGGTAGCTCTCAATTTGGCTCTGGTGCGATTGGCGGAACCGTTGCACTCACTAATGAACTCGATTTTCGAAAAGGTCATCAATTTCATCTCTTATCGAGTTATGGTAGTTTTGAGACTTATAATAATGCCGTTGACTATAAGTTTTCTGATGAAAAATTCAGTTTACATTTAGGGGGAAATTATTTTGAATCGGCAAATGACTATGATTTTCCTGATCAAAAAGGTTTTAATGACAACGGGCAGCTTCAGCATTTTTCGGCAACAGCCAATGCATCTTATCGTTTTAAGTCTCAGCATAAGTTAAGTTTCTTTTCTGAAATTTATGATGGAGAACGTCACTTTTCAATTTTAGAACCAACGCAAACACGCACAAAATACCGTGATAAAAATATTAAATCACAGTTGCTGTGGGAATCTTCATGGCAGAAATTTAGGTTGAAATCTCGCGGTGCCTATTTGAATGAAAAATATACTTACTTCCCACAATTAGGAACTGATGAGGAGTCGACTTATGGCCGTGCAGAAACTTTAATTGGAAAAACCAGTTTGGGGTATAAGCCACACAAAAATATTTATCTCGAATCCGAAATTAATTATCATTACACTTGGGCTGATGGTACCGAAATTCAGGATGCCTCAAGGAATTCAACAGAAGTTCAGTTTTTTATAAAGCATCATATCACGCCAGATTGGCTTTATCAAATTCATATCAATCAAAATTTTGTAGATGATTTTAATGCGCCATTGCTCTATAATATAGGAACAAACTACAAGCTGAACGCGCAACATGAATTTCGATTTAATTTTTCAAAAAATTACCGCATACCGACATTCAATGATTTGTATTGGCCGGGCGCGGGGAATTTAGATTTAAAACCGGAAAGTTCACTGCAGGGTGAGTTGAGTTATGTTTATAAATTGAATTCTTTTGAATTTGGATTGACTTATTTTCAGATTGAGTTGGAGGATATGATTCGGTGGTTGCCTATCAACGGGAATTTGTGGGAACCTGTCAATACTGATCGGGTGAGCTCAAAAGGAGTAGAAGCAACTGCGTCTTATCAATTTAATATTGGTAAAAACAACTTTAAAGTCAAAGGACTTTATGCCTATACAAATTCTGAAAATAAAGAAACTGGCTATCAGCTGATCTATGTGCCTTATCACAAATTCACAGCTGGCGTAAATTATGATTATAAGAATTGGCATGCAGATATCAAGGCTTTATTGAATGGGAAAGTGTACACTCAGTCCAATAACAATGCGCAAACCCAAGTTGATGATTATCTTTTGGTCAATGCCTCGGCACAGTATAAGTTTGGTCAGCATCAGCGCTATGGCATTGGCGCACGCTTAAAAAATGCGTTTGATAGAAGCTATGAGAATATGATATATAAACCCATGCCAGGCATTAATTTTGAAATTTTTCTAACATTAAATTTATAAACAAATGAAACATTTTTTCTTGAAACCTTTAATGATGGTACTTACCATTGGATTTTTTTTAACATCGTGTAGTAGTGATGATGACAACGGCCTTTCACCAGAGATGCCAGAGGGAGCATATGATCTTGGGTACATTATTGCCAATGAAGGGAATTTTGGTTCGCCTAATGCTTCTGTTTCTTTTATTAATGCAGACTTGACTCAGGTTACAAATTCTATTTTCCAGACAGAAAATCCTTCAGAAACATTAGGAGACGTTCTCCATAGTATTTCATTTGATGATGAGTATGCCTATTTGATTATGAATAACAGTAACAAAGTTGTTGTTGTTGATCGTTTTAATTTTCAGCATATCACGACTTTAACTGAAAATATCAATTTGCCGCGTTTTGCAGAAATTGAAGATGGCAAGCTCTATATAGGAAACAGTCAGTCTAAAGATATTGCAATTTATAACATTAGTGATTTTTCATATGGGGCTTCTGTTTCTATTGATAAACCAATCGAGTATCTCAAGGCTGAAGATGGATTTTTATATGTACAAAACGCTGCTTTTGGTCAGGGTAATGAAATTTCTGTCATTGATCTTTCAACAAATCAGATCACAAAAACATTGACTGTTGGTGGTGTTCTGAATAGTATGACTGATGATAATGGAATTCTGTATGCATTGCATTCAGAAGGTATCACAAAAATAAATATGTCAACTGCAACAGAAATGGAAACACTTCCTTTTGTCGGTGATATTTCAGACGCGTCAAAACTGACGATTGAGGATGAGATGCTTTTCTTTATAGCAGGGTCAAAAATTTATGGATATGATTTGAATGTCACAGAATTGAACGATGAAGCTTTATTTGATACTCAGGTTGAAGATGAAACTTGGTTTTTAGGTTATGGTTTTGCTGTTGAGAATGGCAAGATATTTTACAGTGATGTGAATGGTTTTACGGAAGATAGTTCTTTGAGAGTCTATGACTTTTCAGGAAAGCTTCTCAATACATTGACAACAGGAATAGGATCAAATTCAATTTATTTCAACGATTAGTATTTTTAGAAGATTGTTTTTATTGATAAGGCTTACTTTCGGGTAAGCCTTTTTTTATTGTCCTCTAAAGAAAATGACGGTACTCAAGGTTTTAATTGTAATTCTGAAATCAATAAAAAGGCCTCTGTTTATGATGTAATAGAGATCGTATTGCAGTTTTTCAAGGGAGTCTCTATCAGTAGCTGCGTATTTTGCATTGACTTGTGCCCAGCCAGTTAAGCCTGGTTTAATGACATTTCGGATTTTATAAAAAGGAATTGTTTTTGCTAATTCATTGACAAATTCCGGCCGTTCTGGTCGAGGTCCTACCAGGCTCATGTCACCATTTAAAATATTGATGAATTGTGGAATTTCATCCAAGCGCGTTTTTCGTAGGAACTTACCAAAATTAGTCACTCGACTGTCATTCTTTACGGCCCATTGTGCACCTTTTGTCTCGGCATTTTTGACCATAGATCGCAACTTATAGATTTTAAAGACCTTGCCGTATTTACCTATTCTTTGTTGTGTATAGAGTAGAGGTCCACGATTTTCGATCAAGTTTCCAATCAATACAAAAGGAAGAAGAGGTAAGCTTAAAAGCAAACCTAAACTACTGATAATGATGTTGATCAAGCGGTTGATGCTGAGGTAGAGTTGGTTAGAATTATTACGACTAAAAGGGAAGTAACAATAAAAATCATTTTCAATATTTTCAATCAAAACTTTATCCGTTAAATCTTCATAGACATGCGAGTAGGATTTAATTGTCAGCCCTTTCTCTAACAATGGATAAAGTAATTTTTGAAAATTATCATTGATGCCTTCATACGAGTTGGTTACAAGAATTTCGTTAACGTGATTTTCTTCTATTCCTTTTAAAAAATCAGAGTGATCAAAACGAAGACAATTTTGACATCCTCCAATACCATCACCGCTTAAATAACCAATAACCTGAAAGTTCGAGTCGGCGAGTTCAAGCTCGGTTTTTATTTTTTGGGGATCAAATTTTTCTCCTACCAAAACAACTTTTTTAACAAATCGTGGGGCGGAGATAATTCCGATATATAAGAATCTCCACAGTGCAATGAATACAAATAGAGTTGTGAAAAGCACTAGTATCTCTATCCGATTCGCCGGAAGTTGTGGTGAAATGATAGGGGTAAAAAGAAATAAGAATATCGTTAGAGTGGTGGTGAGTAAGAGGTTCTTGATAACCACAAAGCGCGATTCAGCCTTTTGTAAATTATACATTTCGAAGATTGTGCCAAAAAGTATAAACTAAGCAGACTTGTGTAGAGAATAAATTGTTCACTTAAACTAATATAATAGAAATCTGTGAAATGATTTAATCCATAAACACCAAGCCAAATGATCAATATGTCAATGATTCTAAGAAATATTTTGCGCTCAGAAATCTCAAAATGTGTGCCTTTTTTTTGACGCATTGGTTTTCAGATGAATTTGGTAAGTTAGATTGGTTTTGCAAATTTAACAAATAATTAGAGATAAAAAACTATAATCACTTTCGTGTTGTCAAATATATTCAACATTTTTGTTAGCCTTATAACTCACTGATTTTGAAAGCTTTTTTTTATTTTTTACTCACAGGTTTATTGCTTGCTTTGGCCTGGCCAACATATGGTTTCTCACCTCTTATCTTTGTGGCTTTTGTCCCACTTTTAATGATCAGTGAGCAAAAGATTTTAACCGGGAAAATTGGTTTTTCTTTTTTCTCATCCGTTTATTTTAGCTTTTTCCTTTGGAACATTATTACAACTTCTTGGCTTTATTACTCCACAGCTTTTGGGATGCTCTTTGCCGTTTTGGTCAACTCCTTGTTGATGGCTTTGGTGTTTTTTGTTTATGCCAAACTCTATAAAAGGCTTAGCTTTTTAGCCTCAGCTTCTTTCTTTATTTGTTTGTGGCTGAGTTTTGAACAACTTCATTTTTTATGGGATTTCTCTTGGCCTTGGTTGAGTTTAGGTCACGTTTTCTCAGAGTCAACAGGTTTTATTCAGTGGTATGAATACACGGGTGTTTTCGGTGGAAGCCTGTGGGTATTGGTTGTTAATTTCACAATTTTTAAAGCCTTATTACTTTTTAAGAAATACAAAGACCGCAGCTTACTTTACCGTTTGGCTTTGCGCTTGGTTGTTTTCATCGGTTTGCCAATTCTTGTCAGTGTTCTGATCAAACCTGAATTAAAAGCGACATCTCATCTTGAGACTATTGTTTTACAACCCAACATCGATCCATACACTGATAAATACGATCTGACTGATGCAGATATCAAAAACTTACTACTCGATCTTTCTGAACCTTTTATAACACCACAGAAAAAACAATTGTTTTTAGCACCTGAAACCGTTTTCGCACATGGCACACCTTGGAAGAGTTTTGAAGTTTCTGAAGCACACTCTTTTGGAGATGAACTTTTAAAACGCAATCCACGCGCACAAGTTTTATACGGTATTTCAGCTTATGATTTGATTCATCGTAAAGCTGATAAGACTTTACAGAGTAATTTTATGAAAGAAGGCTTGTGGTATAATGATTTTAATTCGGCTGTTTTTCAAACCGCTGATTCTCCTACTGATTTTTACCATAAATCTAAACTAGTTGTCGGCGTAGAAAACTTTCCTTATAAAGGCATTCTACAACCTCTTCTCGGCGATATCATGATTGATTTGGGTGGTACCGTCGCAACAAAAACAACACAAGAAAATCGTGAAGTCTTTGATGTTGATAGTAAAGAAAATATAGCACCGATTATTTGTTATGAATCCGTTTATGGAGAATATGTCACAGACTATGTCAAGAACGGAGCCACACTTTTAGCGATTATTACCAATGATGCTTGGTGGGCGGATACGCAAGGCCATCAACAGCATTGGAGTTATGCAAAACTACGCGCCATTGAAACACGACGTGCGGTTGCAAGATCTGCTAATACTGGTATTTCCGGGTTTATTGATAAAGATGGTTCTGTGATTTCTAGAACCAAATACGATGAGAAAACAGCCATTTCTACTGAAGTTCCACTTTATGATGAAATGACTTTCTATGTGAAATACGGAAATATAATTCCGCGTGTCGCTCTGTTTTTAGCTCTTTTTATCTTCTTGTTTGCAGTGACTAAAAGACGAAACTAGGCTTCTTTTGTCGAAATAAAGACAGATAAAAGAATGTAAAAAGCAATGATAAGCGGAACTGCCAAGAATTGTAAGGCAATGATGAGTCCGATGCTCACCACGATAAGCAGAAAACGGTACCAGTTCGCTTTAAAGTTCAAGTTCTTAAATTTTAAAGCAATGAGCTTGATTTCTGCATTGAGTATATAGTATGATAATATGCTGATACCATACAGGATATAAGGATCTTGTAAAAAATCTAAGCGATCAATGCTCAAAGCCAAACTGGTGATAAAAATTGCATTTGCTGGTGTTGGTAAACCAATAAAAGCATCTGTTTGGCGTGTGTCAATATTAAATTTTGCCAAGCGATAAGCAGAGCCTAAAGTGATCACAAATCCGAAAAGAGCAACCACATCCAGAGAAGCAAAATCAAAATCGTATGCTGAGAAATCAGTATTGACGCTATACCCAATTAACTGAAACATGACGATGCCTGGTACAAGTCCGCTGGTGACCATGTCGGCCAAAGAATCGAGTTGCAAGCCAAGTTCACTTTTGACATCGAGCATGCGCGCGGCCATTCCGTCAAAGAAATCAAAGAAAATACCGATAAACATAAAAATGAAAGCCCATAAGAAATCAGCTTGAAATGCATATAAACAGGCGATGCTTCCTGCAAAGAGATTTCCGAAGGTAATCAGATTGGGAATGTGCTTCTTCATTGTTGTCAGTCTACATTTGACTACAAGTTTAATGAGTTTTTTTGAATAGAATTCAACTTTTTGTAAAGAACTTCAAGAAATACTTGATTGAATTTATTCCTAAACTCTCAAAAGACAATATCTTTGACGTTTTCAAGTTTAAACTAAAAAGATTTGCGCAAAATTTTCTCAGTGTGTTGCTTTTTCCTTCTCAGCCAATTGGTCATGAGTCAAACGGCACGAAAATATTCTAATGAGTTTATGAATATTGGCGTCGATGCGCGTGCTTTTGGTATGTCAAATGCGATGACTGCTTTCACAAATGACGTGAACTCAGTTTACTGGAATCCCGCAGGCTTAACACAACTTGAAGATAACCAACTCGGGATGATGCATGCCAATTATTTTGCAAATATTGCAACCTATAATTATGCTGGTTTTGGAACACCAATAGACGATGACAGTGCTTTTGGTTTTAGTGTGATCCGTTTTGGTGTTGATGATATTCTCGATACCACTGAGCTAATTGATCAACAAGGGAATATTGATTATAACAGAATTGATCTATTTTCAGCTGCCGATTATGCTTTTACTTTTTCTTATGCCCGAAATCTAAAATTAGAGGGCTTCTCTTATGGAATCAATGCAAAAGTGATTCGCCGTGTGATTGGAGACTTTGCCAATGCCTGGGGGTTCGGTTTTGATGCTGGTATTCAGTTTCAAAAAAATGATTGGAAAATTGGAGTTATGGCACGTGATATTACCACGACATATAATACTTGGCAAATTGATGAGGAGAAGTTTGAATCTATTAGTAGTGCTGTTGAGGGACAGAATCAAACCATGCCTGAAACAACGGAAATTACCTTACCAAAACTTGAACTTGGTGTCGCACGTTCATTTGAAATTAGACGTGATTTTAGTTTGACCACGGCTTTAAATCTAAACACGCGTTTTGTGCAAACCAATGATATCATTTCTACTTCTAATTTTAGTGTAGCACCAGCCTTTGGTTTTGAAGTTGGCTACATTGATTTGGTTTATTTGCGTGGTGGCGTTGGGAATTTTCAAAATGAAGTTCAAATTGATAACTCTGAATCCTTGAGCTTTCAACCCAATTTTGGCGTCGGATTCAAATATAAAGGCATACAGATCGATTATGCACTTACTGATCTCGGCGATCAAAGTGGAGCGCTTTATTCCAACGTTTTCTCGCTTAAAATTGATTGGCGGTTTTTTAGATAATGGAATTATAGTTTATAATTGGATTATTTCCAAAGATTGTTTATGTTTGGATATGAAATCAAAACTACCTACTGAATCGCAGCGTTTTAAGAGGATTCGTCAAGATCTTGGCTATACGCAATCCGAGTTTGCAGAGCTTCTTCATATCGGAAGTACAACTGCAGATATTGAACGCGGGAAAACCCGAATTACAGGAGAAACTGTCGCAAATCTATTAAACTTATACAATATTAATCCCTTGTGGCTTTACGGCAAAACTGAAAATAAATACCTGAAAACATCAGGGTTTAATACTTTGCCTAAAGTGATTAGCATCGAAGAAGACAATCAAGAAAATATGCTCTTGGTGAGTCAAAAAGCAGCGGCTGGTTATCCAAGTAATATACAAGATACCTCGTGGTATAAAAAATTACCGGCTTTTAATATGCCGATTCCACAGTTCCGCAACTCTACTTATCGTGGTTTTCAGGTGGAAGGGAATAGTATGTTGCCACATTTACAGCCTGGCGACTGGGTCTTGGCCAAAGCACTAGATTCTATTGAAGAGGCTTCGATTAAGAAAATGTATGTCGTTGTCTTAGACGATTCTGTCTTGGTCAAACGCATTAGCATTAATCCAAAACGTGAAGAGCTTGTTTTAATCTCTGAGAATCCTGAATATCCCCCTATTTTTGTTGAGCCCGAGCGTGTTCTTGAAGTTTGGGAAGTGTCGAGCAAGTTGACTTTTAGTTTGGATGAAAATGCTGAAAATTCAATGCTTAGAAAGCTTGAAATGTCAATGGATGAACTGAAATCTCAACTGAAAGAAATTAGATAAATGGATTTTAAAGAAGCCTTTCAATTTTTAGAAGAACTGAACTTAAACAACAATAAAGAATGGTTAGATGTTCATCGTGATTGGTATCAAGATATTCGTAAAAGTTTGATTTTGTGGTGTGAGAAGATGGATCAGGAATTGGCGGGGATTGATTCAAATTACTTTTCTCTTCCGGGTCAAAAAGCCCTAAATCGGATTAATAATAACCTGCTTTATCATCCAGAGAAACCCCCTTATAAAGATCACTTTGGGATAGGGTTTGACAAAAAACCTATGCATTGTGATTTCTATTTGCACCTTGGGATAAATGAACTTTTTTTGGCATCTGGCTTTTACAAACCGTCTTCTCAAATATTAAAAAGTGTGCGTGAAGCAATTGACTACAATGGGGAGGAATTTAAAGATATTTTGAATGCTGCAGATTTTAAAAAACATTTTGGAGAATTGGACTACAGTCATATTTTAAAGACAACACCTCGAAAATATGAGCAATCACATCCGCATATTGATTTGCTCAGACTGAAAAGTTTCTTTGTAGAAACCCCTATTCCGAAAGAACTCTTATTCTCATCAGCGTTGGAAGATTTTTTAGTTGAAAAGTATAAGGTTTTATTGCCGTTTAGAAATTACTTGAACCAGGCAATTACAGTTTAGTTTAGAATTTCTTTCATAATCAAGCTTGTGGCTCCTGCGTTTTGATACACAAATTTTTTTGCGTTTTGGCCAATCTCCAAGCGTTTTTCTTCAGAAGAGATGAGGGTTTGATACCTTTTTTGTAACTGCTTTGCATCCTTGATATCAAAACCAGCTTTGGCAATGATCAATTGCTTTGCTTCTAGAAATTTCTGATGTTGATTCCCGAAAATAACTGGCTTTCCAAAACAGGCAGGTTCCAAAATATTGTGTAAGCCTGTTTGTCCCATGGCGCCACCAACATAGGAAATATCCGCATAGCTATAGAGTTTTGTGAGTAAACCGATACAGTCGATGATGAGTACTTGATAGGCTTTGAGATCCGTGTTTGCTTTCACTTCAGACCAGCGTAATGTTTTTGTTTTGAGCAAATTTTCTATTGCGTTGATATGTTCAGGATCAACTTTATGCGGAGCGATGATAAATTTCTCTTGATCAGAACTTTGATTAATCAATTCAGCCAAAATTTTCTCATCTTCGGGCCACGTACTACCGCATACCATACAAAACTGATTATTGATGAAACTCGTTATACCCTCAACTTCATTGTCGTAATCTAACTGTTCCATCACGCGGTCATAGCGCGTATCACCAGAGATGGCAATGGACTGAAGCTTGAGGTTTTCTGCAAGTTTGTAACTGTGACCGTTTTGAACATACACTTTTTTAAAACGCTTCAAGGCTTTTAAGAAGAAGCTGCCATACCATTTGAAATAAATTTGATTTTCTCTGAAATTAGCAGAAATTAAATAGCTCGGAATCTTTTTCTCACTCAGGATTTTCATCAAGTTCGGCCAAATATCATACTTGATGAAAAGTGCCATTTGTGGCTCAATCATATCGACGAACTTTTGCATGTCTTGCTTTGTATCTAAAGGCAGGTAAGTGGCCGCATCAATCAATTGATCATTGTACTTTACATCATAACCAGAAGGTGAAAAGAAACTCACGACAACGGCATAACCTTTCTCTTTAAAAACTTTAATGAGTGGGACAGCCTGCTCGTATTCGCCGAGAGAAGCTGCATGAATCCAAATAGGGCGCTCTAAGTTTTTTGTATTTTCTTTAAGAGAGGAGAAGAGGTTTTTTCTTCCTTGATGAAATTTGGCTATGCTTTTGTTGAAGCGTCCCAAAACAGGAAGTAACATTTTAAAAATATGGATTGCTATTGTATAAATTTGTCTCAGTTTTTTGTCAAAAATACAGCTTTATAAAAAAATGATTGCACTAGGAAGTCATATTTTGTATTTTTGAATTCAAATAGAAGTGATGAAAAAACTACAAATGGTTGACCTTAAGGGGCAATATACACATATAAAAACGGAAGTTGATCAGGCAATTATGGATGTTGTCAACTCAACAGCTTACATTAATGGGCCAGCAGTTCAAGATTTTCAGAAAAGTTTGGAAGCCTATTTAGACGTGAAGCATGTCATTCCGTGTGCGAATGGTACTGATGCTTTACAAATCTCAATGATGGGCCTTGGCTTGAAGCCCGGTGATGAGGTGATTACAGCCGATTTTACTTTTGCAGCAACTGCTGAGGTGATTGCACTTTTAGGTTTGACTCCCGTTTTAGTTGATGTCAATCCAGATGATTTTAATATTGATGTTGACGCAATCGAAAAAGCGATTACACCACGCACAAAAGCGATTGTTCCCGTTCATCTTTTTGGTCAAGTTGCCAATATGGATGCCATTATGAAGCTGGCCGAAAAACACAATTTAAAGGTGATCGAAGATAATGCACAAGCAATAGGCGCTGATTATAAGTTTAAAGATGGGAGCCAGCAGAAAGCCGGAACGATTGGAGATGTCGGTGCAACTTCATTTTTTCCTTCTAAAAACTTAGGTTGTTATGGAGATGGCGGTGCAATTTTCACAAATGACGATGACTTAGCACATACAATTCGCGGTGTTGTCAATCACGGGATGTACAAAAGATATCACCATGATGTTGTTGGCGTTAATTCGCGTTTAGACAGTATTCAAGCCGCAATTTTAAATATCAAACTTCAAAAATTAGACGAATTTAATGCCGCAAGACAAAAAGCAGCCTGTGCTTATTCAAAAGCTTTTGAAAATTGTCAGTCAATTGAAACACCTGTTGTTACGAATAATAAAGACGGTGTTTGTGCGGCTTATGACGACCATGTTTTTCATCAATATACTTTAAAAATTACAAACGGAAAGCGTGATGCTTTAGCTCAGCACTTACAAGAAAAGGGAATTCCTCATGGTGTTTATTATCCAATTCCATTGCATTTACAAAAAGCCTATGCTGATGAACGTTACCAAGAAAAGAATTTTAAAGTGACAAATCAATTGGTGAAAGAAGTGATTTCATTACCGATGCATACTGAACTTGATGATGAACAAATTGACTTTATTACTTCAACTGTCATCAGTTTTATAGAGAACTAAATGAGAGGGTTTTTGTTTAAAGAAAATACCTGAAAATCTGAGTTTGACTTTTATTTCTAACTTGTTTGAGATCTGTGATTAATAAACACGGATTCATATAAATAAAAGTCAAACTTTTATTGAGATTGTCTGCCTTTGAAAATTCACATTAGTTTTTGATGTATTTTCTCTTTTTAAAGAATTGTATCACCACACCAAAAATAATCATCAAAATAGGCGCAAGTACAATATTGATGAGCTGCCATTTTGTTTTGGAGCTTTTGATTTTAGACTGATCTAAATTTGCTGTTTTGATAGATTTATTTCTCAGGGCAACCAAATCTTTGTCACCCAGCATATAGTTAGTCAAGTTCACTAAAAACTGTTTGTTGCCATAGGCATTTCCCGAAAGCCTGTCAAAGCCTAATTCTAAAACTTCCCCTTTGCTCACTTCATTTTTGATGATATTTCCATCAGAAATAAAAGCCTGAGACGTGTTCACACCATCTTCTTTTGACGATGAGAGCTGAAGCGGTTTAAGTCTATTTTTATATGCTGACTCAAACTCGCCTTCCACCAATACGGCAAGATTTTGGCGGTCACTTCGATAGTGGTCTGGGTTGGGTTTCTCTTGAATCATGCCTAAACTAATTTCTTTTGGGACACCAACAACCTGTGATAGCGGAGAACTTTGTAAAAGAATTTCTTTCTTTAAATCACTTTTAAGCGTGTCAATCGGATTTGCAAAGTCAAACTTTATGGGCAACAAGTTTTTTGTGATAATATGTGATTTGTTGCGTTGTGATAATGGGGCATAAAACCATGGAAATTGATTGATTTCTGTATTTTGTCCACTTCCACTTGCAAGGCTAATCGGTGCACAATAGAGATCCTTCACAAGCTGAGGATTGATGCGGATGCCGTATTCAAAAAATAAATCGTGTAAATTGAGCTCTTGTGGCAATGCAAATAAATCTTTGTTTTTCATCAAGCTATCTTGCTCCGCAGCGACGTGCTCTACCAGCCAAATTGCTGAGCCACCCTGCATCACAAATTGATCGAGCAGGTATTTTTTTTCTTCACTAAATGTTTTTTTAGGCTTGGCATCAATAATCAAATCAAATTTAGAAAGATCTTCAAATGCTTTTTGAGGGTTTGTCGCGACAGAATCTAAGGTAAATGGTGCGATGTAGTAATAGTTTTGAAGAGAACGTACCGCATCTGCAATATAAAGATCACCTAACTCATCTTGCCCTTTGATGATCGCAATTTTCTTTGATTTCTGTTCTGTTAAGATCTTGAGCGCATTGGAAATTTGATATTCAATCTCTTGGATTGAAGTATTGATAAGTGTTTCAGTCTCTTCTTTTGTGTTTTTGCTTAGAAGTGAAATGGGGACTTTTTGATCTCCAAAATGTGCAACAGCCCACGGGAAAATGATTTTTTCATTCATCTCTCCGTTTTTCATTTGGTTGAGAACTTTTGGCGACATCCCATTGTCATAAAACTGATTTGCGACCTCCATCGCATTCTGATCATCACTGACTGGATTGATAAACTCAAATTTGATTAATGGATTGTAAGCTGCATATTCTTCTAATATATATCTGATTTCTCGTTGAAGACGTTTGTAATTACTTGGCATTTCACCATTCAAATATACTTCTACAAGGATTGATTTATCAATGTCTTTGGTTAAGTTTTTTGAGTAAGCTGATAAACTATATCTTTTATCATGTGTGAAATCTTGACGTAAAAAGAAATGTGAAGACGCCAGATTAACCAAGACAAGAAGAGTAATTAAGCCCAATATTTTTTTTAAATGTACTTTCATTATTGTCTTAGTTTTTCAAGTTGAACTTTCGTTAATTCTAAAAACAAGAAACTGATTGAGATCAGATAAATAATGTTTCGTGTATCAATAATACCGCGGCTCATGGCCTTGTAATGATAGTTTAAGCTCAAGTATTCAATGGCATAGATTTCTGAACCAAAAATTTTATAAGTACTCAAGCCTGATAATGCGAAGAACAAGAGAACACAAATAAAAACCCCGACGATAAAAGCTGTGATTTGATTTTTGGTGATGACAGAGCTAAATAAACTAATACTGGCAAAAACGCTGATGATAAGCAGTAAGCCAATATATGAACTCATGATGGCACTGTAATCAATCACCGACGTTTCTTGCTTGAGGGCATCGATACTCAATAGATAGATCAATGTTGGCACGACTGCAATTGCTGAAAGTAAAAAAGCGCCTAGGAATTTTCCATAGACAAGCGCTCTGGTGCTGATGGGTTTTGTGAATAAAAGCTCAATGGTGCCTTGTTTAATTTCATCAGAAAAAGTTTTCATGCAAATGGCTGGGACTAGAAAAATAAAAATCCATGGCATGAGTTCAAAGAAAGGAGTGAGGTTGGCATAGCCAAAATTAAACAGATTAAAATTTGAATCGAAGACCCAAACAAATAAACCTGTGACAATTAAAAATATACAGATGATCAAATAGCCAATTGTCGAACTAAAAAATGAATTAAATTCTTTTCTAAAAATTGCAAGCATATTACTCTAATTCTATATGTTGATGAAGGCTCCAGGCTTCAGGTCTATCGGCGAAAAGCGCTTTCGTTCGCGGCCATACAGAACCAAAAACACTTGAGTTTTTATAATCCTGAAGATTTTCTTCAGCTGCCCAATAACTATAGGTAAAAAAAATAGTGGGTTGATGAATATCTTGAAGCATGCTTAAATAATGGCAACCATTTTGAGCTTTTATTTTTTCCTTAGAGGCTTCAAAAATTGCTTTGAATTCTTCTACAGCCTCTGGTTTAAATGTCATTTTAACGACTCTAACAATCATTTTTCGAAATTTATGGTAATGGTATCGCGCAATTTTAAGCCAAATAAACTCGACGCGCCACCCACAGTCAGTGGATTGCTTTTGTATATCGCGAGCTCTAAAAAATCAGATGCATTAAACAAAGCTAACTGACGGCCATCTTCAACAATGCGTTCTTCTTTTGGTGTAGAAAAATCAATTACACCGCTGTAAGAGTCATGAATTTTATTAAAGACATTTGACCGCGCTTTGATTTTGAACTTTCGTCCTTTAGCCAAGTCTAAGAATTCTTTCTTTTGCACATTCGTAATTACATTTCCAAAGTTATCAATGTAGATCACATGTGCAATCATTTGTGAAGAATCTTGGTTAATGATTGGCGATATATTTGTTATTTGTTTGATATCATCAATTCTTTTCCCAATCACTGACAAATTTCCGCCACGTGCAATGTGAGCAGCGACTTTAACAAAAACATCAAGGACAGTAAAGTTTGTTTCAACTCTATCATGGATGTTAATCTCTACAATTTCTTCAGGTTTAATATTTAATGCCAGTAAAGATAAAATCCCATTGTTGGCAGCAATAAAATAATGACCGTCAAGTGAGATAGCAAGATGTCGATTTTCAGGTGTAAATTCAGAATCAACACCGATGATATGGATGCTCCCTTTTGGGAAATTATGATAAGCATTTTTGATCACAAAAGCTGCTTCAGTGATATGGAAAGGAGAAATTAAATGAGAAATATCAATGATCTGAGCATTCTCTAATTCACTCAAAATCGCGCCTTTAACTGCAGCAACCGAGTGATCTTTAAGCCCAAAATCTGTTGTTAAAGTTAGGATTGACATTTCTTATTTTGTTAGTGTTTTAAAAACGTTTTTCTGAAGTTTTTTCGCTAAATTTGTCCTGCGAATTTAATTAATAAAACACAAATTTTAAGGCTTTTGAATGAACTTATTTTAGAACTTTCCGAATTGAATCCCAAAGATTTTTTTGGCCAAAACAACCAAAATTTCGACTTGATTAAAAAGTATTTTCCTAAGATTAAGCTTGTCACACGCGGTCATATTCTCAAAGCCTATGGCGATGATGAAATGTTAGATGAATTTGACAGACGTTTTCAGATGCTGACCGATTATTTTAAGCGTTATAACAAGCTCGACGAAAATAGCATTGAACAAATTTTGACAAGTGAATCAAAGTCAGATTATCAGTCTTCCAAAAATGCAAGTGATGTTTTAGTACACGGTGTTAGCGGACGACAAATTAAACCGCAAACTCCAAATCAACGCAAGCTTGTTGACTTGATGGGGGATAACGATATGGTTTTTGCTATTGGTCCAGCTGGAACAGGGAAAACTTATACAGGTGTTGCCCTGGCTGTTCACGCGTTGAAAAATAAAGAAGTAAAACGTATCATTTTAACGAGACCTGCTGTTGAAGCTGGCGAAAATCTGGGTTTTCTACCTGGTGATTTAAGGGAGAAGCTCGATCCGTATATGCAACCTTTATACGATGCTTTGCGCGACATGATTCCTCCTGAGCGTTTGGATAGCTATATCGAAAAAGGAACAATTCAAATTGCGCCAATGGCATTTATGCGTGGCCGAACTTTAGATAATGCGTTTGTGATTTTGGATGAAGCTCAAAACACTACGCATGCTCAAATGAAAATGTTTTTAACACGAATGGGGCGTAACGCAAAGTTTATGATTACTGGTGATCCAGGTCAGGTGGACTTGCCAAAACGTGCTGTTTCAGGATTAAAAGAAGCCTTGCAACTTTTAAAGGAAGTTAAAGGAATTGGAATTCTTCACCTTGATGATACAGATGTGATTCGTCACAGGCTTGTCAAGAAAGTTATTGCCGCTTATAAGTCAGTCGATAATTAGAATTATATATAAAATATGAAGTCAACTTTACTTGAAACAGATTTTCAGTTTACAGATCAAATTGATTACTACAAAGGCAAAGTAAGAGAGGTTTATCGTCTTAAAGATGATAAAATAATCATTGTTGCCACAGATCGTTTAAGTGCTTTCGATGTTGTTTTGCCCAAAGGAATTCCTTATAAAGGACAAATCTTGAATCAAATTGCAGAAGAAATGTTGGCGGCAACTGCCAAAGATGTTCCGAATTGGTTAATCGATATGCCAGATCCGAATGTGGCTTTTGGCCAAAGATGTGAAGCTTTTAAAGTGGAAATGGTTGTCAGAGCATATCTTGCTGGCCATGCTTGGCGTGAATACAAAGCAGGAAAACGTCAAATTTGTGGTGTGAGTTTGCCTGAGGGTTTAAAAGAAAATGACCGATTGCCAGAACCGATTATTACACCAACAACGAAGGCGGATCAAGGAGAGCACGATGAAGACATCTCAAAAGCGGACATTTTGAAAAATAAAGTTGTCTCACCTGAAGATTATGCTGTTCTTGAGGATTATACATTGAAATTATTTCAGCGTGGAACTGAAATTGCGCAAGAAAGAGGTTTGATTTTAGTCGATACAAAATATGAATTCGGAAAGAATAAGGCAGGTGAAATTTTGGTGATTGATGAGATTCACACGCCAGACTCATCGCGCTATTTTTATTTAGAATCTTACGAAGAACGTCAGCGGAAAGGTGAAAAGCAGAAGCAACTCTCAAAAGAATTTGTGAGAGAATGGCTGATCGAGCAAGGATTTCAAGGGCAAGAAGGCCAAGAGATTCCCGCGTTGTCAGAAGAGTTTGCTGAAAGTGTTAGTCAGCGCTATATCGAGCTTTATGAGAAGATCACGGGGAAGGAATTTGTCAAAGCGCCAATTGAAAATATACATCAGCGTATTGCTGAAAATTTAAAAGACTACCAGTTGTAAACTGTGTAAAAGACTTTAGTTTTTTTTGCATTAAAAAAGCCGTTTTGAATTTCAAAACGGCTTTTTAATGTTTGATGAGAATAAAATTAAGCGCTCAACTTTTTGAACATCTTATTCATTTTGTCAGTCTCTTCTTCTGCTAAAACTTGGTCAACTAAAATACGACCACTGTGTTCGTCAATGATGACTTTTCTTCTTGCAGCAATCTCAACTTGTACTTGTGGTGGGATTGTGAAAAATGATCCGCCAGATGCGCCTCTTTCAATTGTGACGACAGCTAAGCCATTTTTAACGCTTTTGCGTATTCTGTCATAAGCTTTCACTAAACGCTCTTCGATGCTTTTTTTGAAAGTGTCAGCCTTTTCAATTAAGGCTTCTTCTTCTTTTTCAGTTTCGTTGAGGATGTTGTCCAACTCAGATTTTTTATGATCTAAGTGTGCTTTTCTTTCGCCGATGCGTTCTTTAGTTTCATCTAGCACTTCTTTTTTGTGTTCAGTTTGTGCCTTAAATTCTTTGATGTGTTTTTGCGCGAGTTCAATTTCTAGTTCTTGAAACTCAATTTCTTTTGTCAATGCGTCGAACTCTCTATTGTTTCGGACATTGTCTTGCTGTTCTTTGTATTTTTTTATCATCGATTCAGCTTCTTTGATAAAGTGAGTTTTAGCTTTAATGTTATCACCAACATCAACAAGATCAGCTTCTAATTTTTCAATTCTTTTTGAAAAGCCTGCGACCTCATCTTCTAAATCCTCGACCTCAAGAGGTAATTCACCACGCATGTTTCTGATTTCATCAATACGCGAATCAATCAGCTGTAAATCATACAGCGCTCTAAGTTTGTCTTCTACTGTAACCTCTTTTTTCTTTGCCATAATCAAAAATATTGAATTGGATTGGTATTTATATTTGATAAAACGATTGCAAAATTATGAAATTTTTTCTGAAGTATTGCATATAATAAGTCTTTTGTGTATTGCTCACTCTCATAGTGTCCGACATCGACAAGCGTAATTTTGTTTTCTGCCTTATAAAAGTCGTGATACTTTAAATCTGCAGTCATATAAATATCAGCTTTCTGAGCTATGGCACTATCGATGGCAAAAGCACCGCTGCCACCTAAAACTGCAATACGCTTGACTGTCTTAGTGTGGAACTTTGTATGGCGTACTGATTTTGTATTGAAAGTTGCTTTGATCTTTTGTATGGCTTCTTCAATGGGGAGTTCTTTTTCAAATTCTCCAATCATGCCAATACCTATCTCTTGATTTTTGTTGTGGAGTGAGGTGAGCTCATAAGCCACTTCTTCGAAAGGATGTGTCTCAAAAAGTTGTTTTAAAACTTGGCCTTGCAAATGTTTTTCAAAAGTGATATTGATTTGTGTCTCTTCACCGGTGTGTAAATCACCTTTTTTGCCAACTTGCGGATTCGCATTGTTATTTGGTAAGAAGCTGCCTTCTCCTTTGATGTTGAAACTGCAGTGGCTGTAATTGCCAATCGCACCGGCACCAATTTTAAATAAAGCTTGGCGGACGTCATCAACATTTTCAGTTGGGACGTATGTTGTCAGCTTTTTGATTGTTTGATTTTGGGGAACTAAAATTGTTTTGTTATCAAGACCAAGTTGATCACAGATTTGTGCATTAACACCATTTTTATGATTGTCCAAAGCCGTGTGGATTGCGTAAATCGCAATATCGTTCTTGATGGCTTTCTGAACCACGCGCTCGACATAGTTTTTGCCAGTAATCTTTTTTAAACCACCGAAAATGATTGGGTGAAAGCTTAAAATAAGATTGCAGTTTTTTTCAATGGCCTCATCAACAACTTCCTCCAAAGTGTCTAAAGTGATCAAAACACCTTTGAGTTCGGCATTTGCATCTCCAACTAGTAAGCCGACATTGTCAAAATCTTCGGCGTAATCTAAAGGTGCAATTTCTTCTAAATAGTTTGTAAT
>JAKDUG010000080.1 GCA_030457805.1 Psychroflexus sp. | reverse complement strand
TCTAGTTAACTCTTAAAATCCCTATAATCGCTACTCATTTTCTTTGGGGTTGAGTTATAATCTAAATCGGTCAGTATTTTTACCTTTCGTGGGTTTATTTGTGAAACATCAAAAATGTGATAATTTTAATCGATTGCTAGACAGATGATAATCAAAACAATTAAAGCTTATACTTTCTGTCTTAAAAACCTATATTTGCAACTCTTAAACACGAGAAAAAGAGAATGAAACATATCCGAAATTTTTGCATAATTGCGCATATTGATCACGGGAAAAGTACACTTGCCGACCGTTTGCTTGATGCAACCGAAAGTGTGACTGAACGTGAAAAACAATCACAATTACTCGACAGCATGGATCTGGAACGAGAACGAGGCATTACCATTAAAAGTCACGCTGTTCAAATGGTACATCATCATGAAGGGCAAGAATATGTGTTCAACCTGATTGACACGCCTGGTCACGTGGATTTCTCTTATGAAGTATCGCGATCTATCGCAGCTTGTGAAGGCGCTTTATTGATTGTTGATGCAGCGCAAAGTATTCAGGCACAAACCATTTCAAACCTTTACTTAGCTTTAGAAAACGATTTAGAAATCATTCCTGTTCTTAATAAAGTTGATTTGCCAAGTGCAAATCCTGAGGAAGTGACAGATGATATTGTTGAGCTTTTAGGTTGCGACCGTGAAGATGTGATTCCTGCTAGTGCAAAAACTGGTTTGGGTATTCAAGAAATTCTTGAAGCGATCGTGAAACGTGTTCCTTCGCCAAAAGGTGATCCTGAGGCGCCACTGAGAGCCTTAATTTTCGACTCTGTTTACAACCCATTTCGCGGCGTTGAAACTTACTTTAGAGTTTTTGATGGGTCGATTAAAAAGAATCAAAAAATTAAATTCGTCGCGACAGATAATAATTATTCTGCCGACGAAATCGGAACACTGAAGTTGGTTCAGATTCCAAAAAAAGAAATTAAAGCAGGTGATGTCGGTTATGTCATCACAGGAATCAAGGAAGCGCGCGAGGTGAAAGTGGGGGATACCATTACGGATGCTAACAATCCAACACAAAATGCAGTTTCTGGTTTTGAAGATGTCAAGCCAATGGTTTTTGCAGGAATTTATCCTGTTGATACTGAGGATTACGAAGATTTAAGAGCATCAATGGAAAAACTTCAGTTGAATGATGCATCCTTGGTTTTCCAACCAGAAAGTTCTGCAGCGCTTGGATTTGGTTTTCGCTGTGGTTTTTTAGGCATGCTGCATCTCGAAATAATTCAAGAACGCTTAGAGCGCGAATTTGATATGACGGTGATTACAACCGTTCCTAACGTGTCTTATTTGGCCTACACGCTGAAAGATCCTAATGAAGCTATTCCAGTAAGTAATCCATCAGATCTGCCAGATCCTTCTATGCTTGATCGCGTGGAGGAGCCTTTTATCAAAGCCAGTATTATTACAAAAGCTGATTATGTCGGCTCTGTGATGTCGCTTTGTATTGAAAAAAGAGGTGAAATTACAAATCAAATTTACCTGACTGAAGATCGTGTTGAACTGAGTTTTGATATGCCTTTGGCTGAAATTGTTTTTGACTTTTATGACAGACTCAAAACTGTTTCAAAAGGTTATGCCTCATTTGATTATTCTCCAATCGGGATGCGGACATCTAAACTTGTCAAAGTTGATATCCTTTTAAATGCAAATAAAGTCGATGCTTTGTCAGCCTTATTACACGCGGATAATGCGTATGATATTGGAAAGAAAATGTGTGCTAAACTCAAAGAACTCATTCCGCGTCAACAATTTGATATTCCGATTCAAGCGGCCATCGGTGCCAAAATTATTTCTAGGGAGACTGTCAAGGCTTTACGTAAAGATGTCACAGCTAAATGTTATGGAGGTGATATCTCTAGAAAAAGAAAGCTCCTTGAGAAACAGAAAAAGGGAAAAAAGAAAATGCGTGCTGTTGGAAACGTCGAAATTCCACAGGAAGCATTTATGGCTGTTTTAAAGCTAAACGACTAATTATTTTATAGAAAACACAAACATGATGTTATTCTGAATTTATTTAAGAATCTCATCAAGTAGATATGATATAGATTCACGATAAACGCCTTTACTTTTCATAAAAGTAAAGGCGTTATTTTTTTTGTGTTGATGTTCTAAAAGTTTAGTTCAGGCTTTTCAGGTCTTTCTGAATCTGCCGATTGATGTTTTGCCAATAGGCATGAAGTGCAGTGAGTTTTTCCTGCTGAAACTCTGCTTGGTCATCATGCAGGGCTTGACGAAGTTTTTCTAAATCGATTTTTTCTTTCACTTCAACTTGACCAAAGCGCGAGATCAATCTATGAATGGCATCTCGGCAGCTTTCTACATCTTTTTGGGCAATGCCTTTTTGAAGTTTGCTGAGGTCAATTTCGTTTTCGTCTACTAAAGACTGAACGAGCTCTTGTAAAGCTGCGGGATCATCCCCAGCATAAGCTGACAAAGTGGTTAAGCTATAACTTGGCTTTTCTTCGGCTATGGTTTCTGATTCTTCTTCTTGGGCCGTGTTTTCAATAGCGAGCAGGCCACAGACGGTTGCGATGATTTTTTCAGTTTTCATCGGCTTAAATATCTTGTCATCAAAAGCAGAAATATGTGACTTTTCGGCATCGCTGAGCATTGTATTTGCCGTTGATATAATGGCAGGCGGTAAGTCTGGATCGCGTTCTTTTAATTTTTGTAAAAGAGCATAGCCCGTCATTTCCGGCATTTTATAATCAAAGATAAATAAATCGATTCCTTCATAATCAATGAGTTGATCAAAGGCCTCTTGTGGATCAGAAAATGAAGTGATTTTTGCCCCGTAAGTGATCAGCACTTTTGTGAGTAATTTAGAAATGAGCTCATCATCTTCAACAATACATATATGGATGTTATGGAGCAAGTTTTTGTTGGGTTTCAGAAGTGGAGATTGTTTTTCTTTATATCCCGTGAGGCGTTTTAAACGAAACTCAAGTCGGAAGTAAGTGCCTTTGTTAATCGTACTTTTAATGTACATTTTGCCTTCCAGCTTCTGCACAAGTTTCTTCACAACTCCAAGTCCTAGGCCTGTTCCTTTGAGTTTATTTTTGTGCGTGCCTGCTTGTTGGTAATCTTTAAATATGCTGTCTATTTCAAGATCTGTCATACCAACGCCAGTGTCTTTAATTTCCAAGATGAAATAATCAGGATTGTCAACATGGGCAAAAACATGAAAACTGATTTCCCCTTTTTCTGTAAACTTCAAGGCATTGTGCAACAGATTGTATAGGATATGCTGGAGGAGTTGAAGATCTGTTTCTACATAGATATCTTCTTCAGGTATTTTGTGTTCAAAATCTAAACCTTTGGTTTTAATTGGTTTTGAAAAGCTTTGGACAATGGTATCTAAACCTTTTGTGAAATTGACTGGTTTTTTGTTGACATCAATAATTCCGGCTTTGATTTTGGCAATATCCAAAATCTCATTGGTCATTTCATAAAGATAGCTTGAAGCAGACTTGAGTGCTTTGACATTCTCGTCATCGTGGTTGAGTAAGTCGATATAGCCGATAATAGAAGTTAAAGGCGTTCTTAACTCATGGCTCATTGTCGATAAAAATTTTTGCTCTTCCTCGGCTTCGTGTCTTGCTTTGGCTTCGTTTTCCTGTAGCTTCTTTTGATAAAAAATGTTGCGGTTGATGTCTTTAAAAATAATGAACAAGCTGATAATTACCCCTAAAATAAGAAGCCCTACAATAATAGCGATGATGTATAATTTGGACTGTGCATTTTCCTGAAGCTTAATAATAGAGTTTTGTTGGTTTTGATATTCTGTAAAAATGATGTTGTTCAAGATTTTTTCCACATCATTATAAATCTCCATATTGCTTTGAAAAATATTGCGCTCACGTTGATTGAGCTGTCTTAAAAGTTGTGATCTCTGGTTTTGAAACTTTTGAAGCGAAGGCTCAATATCAAAAGCAAGACTGTCAGCACTGCGGGATGTTAGCGTATCTATTTTCCGATCTATCAATGTATCGCGAATTGTCACTCGCTTTGAATTGGTTTTTTTGGGTTTGTCGGCGCCAAAAAGCCTTTGAAAAAAGTTGCGTTTATCTTCTGAATCCTTAAGCGTATCATTCGATTCGAGTGAGCGCTCATAGACTTCAGAGTTGATGCGCTCCACGATTTTGACAGAATCTGAAGAACGCGTTTTTTGTGTGTGCAATTCATCTTCTAAGAAAACTTTGAAATCGCTGTAGAGCTCTTCTTGTTGGCGCTCTCGGTTTTTTTCAAGCGCGGCATAATCATTTCTGATTTGTTTGAGTAAATAAGGAATTGTGTCTAGTTGTTCTGTATCGCGTTCTTGGCCATTGGGTTGATTGAGCTGAATGGAATCAATTCGGATTGTGATTCTTTGAATCAGGCTGTCAGACATCTGCGTA
Source organism: Psychroflexus sp. (assembly GCA_030457805.1). Lineage (GTDB taxonomy): Bacteria > Bacteroidota > Bacteroidia > Flavobacteriales > Flavobacteriaceae > Psychroflexus. The sequence continues at coordinate 4,567 of JAKDUG010000080.1, read as the reverse complement.
CTGGCCATATTCTTTCTTACCAAATACAAACTGTTGAACTTATTGAGGTCAAGCATGATTTGCTTCAGGTGTGAAGAATTTTTATCTGGTGCTAAAGCATTTTCAACATTCTTATTAATGCTTCCTAAACTTTGATAAAAATAAACACTTAGTCCCATCAGTCCGATGAGAATAAGCGTAAAGATCCAAAGCATTTTTCCTTTAAGCTTAAACATAGCCTTTTTTTAGCGGTACTTTTAAAGCAGAAGTTGTACCAAATTTGCGCATTTTTAAAAATAGAAGAAATCTTTCGGCTAAAGGGCGCTTTTATCCTAAAAATAAGAAAAACAAAGTGTTGATTTTCTGTTTCACTTTCAACAAAGTGTTGATTAAGCTCCACATTATCGTGGATTTATTAAAAACCAATTTGTTGTAGTTTACTGTAAATCAGTTGATTGGTATATTTGTAGTTTGTGGTCTGAGTCTTGAATGTTTATAAGCGAATTCGATTTGAATAATTAAATAAAAAAGATTGTTATGAAGAAGATGATTTTAACTGCAGTATTTGCAGCAGCAACATTAGGAGCAACTCAAGCAAATGCGTTTAATCAAAATGATGATGTACGAATAGAAACACGATTGCAAGATAAACAAGAAATTAAGTTTGCTGAAGTTCCAGCTGCCGTAAAAGATGCATTTAGAGCTGAAGGTCATGCCGAAGAACATGTTTTGAAAATTTTCAAAATTGATCTCGACGAAAATCTGACTGAGTATAAGTTTTTACTTGAAGAGGATGGTGAGAAAACCGAGATCTCTTATAAAGCAAAAACAAAGGCTTAATCTAAAAGGCTAATTCATTTTAGCTCAATAAACAAAACACACACAACACACATTAATCTTAAAAAAAATTGTTATGAAAAAGTTAGTATTCACTGCGTTATTTGCAGCCGCAACAGTTGGAGTTTCACAAGCAAACACACTTGTAGATCCTATTGACTCAACAGTCGCATCTACGCTACAGAATGAAAAAGAAATTGATTTTAGCGAAGTCCCACAAGCTGTCAAAGATGCTTTTGAACAAGATGGACATGCTGAAGGTGATATCCTTAAAATTACTGAAACCGATTCTGGTGAAGGGCTGACAGAGTACAAGTTCTTACTAGAAAAAGAGGGTAAGAAAACCGAGATTTCTTACAAAGCTCAAGCAAAGTAAAAGAGAATGGGCTGTCATCCCAGCCCATTTGATTTCGACACACAACACACATTAATCTATTACAAAACCACTATTATGAAAAAGCTCATCTTAACTGCAGTATTTGCAGCCGCAACCATAGGAGTTTCACAAGCAAACGTATTGATCCAACCAGTCGATACAACAATTGAATCCACTTTTCAAAACGAAAAAGAAGTCAAGTTTAGTGAAGTTCCGCAAAACGTCAAAGATGAATTTAAAGCGGATGGACACACAGAAGACCAAATCAAAGAAATCCATGCAATCGAAACAGGGCGAGGCTTGACAGAATATAAGTTCTTGCTTGAAATCGAAGGCAAAGAAGTTGAGAAGTCTTACGATGCTTTGACAAAGTAAAAAGTCTGATTGCGTTCAGCACAAGAAAAAGAAACCACAACAACCTAACAACCTATAAATCCTATCTATCATGAAAAAGTTAGTCCTTACTGCATTTTTTGCAGCCGTAACTATCGGAATTAGCCATGCAAACACTGCAACAGTTTTAACAACCGACTCTTATGAAAACTTTATCCAAAATCAAAGAGTGATTGAGTTAAGCGAAGTACCCCAAGTTGTACAAGATGCCTTTATGGCGGACGGTTACACAGAAGAAAGTATTGTTGAAATCCATGAAATGACAACAGGTGAATCGCAGTTGGAATATAAGTTTTTACTTGAAGTCGAAGGACAGAAAGCAGAAGTCACTTATAATGATAAAGGCGAGAAGCAATAAGCTTAACTTAGTTTTGGTTCCCTAGGGGCTGTCAATTATGACAGTCCCTTTTTTTTTGTTAACGAAGTTTTTTAAGCTTGATAATTCGCTACTTTGTTTAAATTTGTCTAAAAAACTAAATAAAGCTTGTGAAACATATTCTTCTCATTGATGATGATGCTTTTTTTATCAAGACTTTAAGCAATTACCTCAAGCGCTTTGACTATCAGGTTTCCACTGAATCAAACGCGGAGTCTGCTTTGACGCAAATTGATAAAACTAAATTTGATTTGGTCATCACTGACTATAAACTTCCCAACTCTGACGGGCTCAGCCTTATTGAGAATCTTAAAAAAAACCATCCTGAAATACCTGTGATTCTCATCACAAATTACTCTGACATTCGCACCGCTGTCAAATCGATTAAGTTGGGAGCCTTTGAGTTTATCTCAAAACCAATTATCCCTGAAGAGTTCAAGCTTGTGATTCAAAAAGCATTAGAAAATAAGGGAAGTCAGGAAACAGTTTCGCCTCAAAAAACAAAGAGTCAGCCAAAACAAAACACTGATAAGCCTGAATTAATTAAAGGTGTCAATGCTAGAGCCATTCAATTATGGCAGTTTGCAAGACAAGTGGCACCCACAAAAATGTCGGTTTTAATTACCGGTGAAAGCGGAACTGGGAAAGAATATGTCGCTCAATATATTCACGATCATTCTGAGCGTGCTGCTCAAAAATTCGTGGCTGTTGATTGTGGTGCTTTGCCTGAAAATATTGCTTCTAGTGAACTTTTTGGACATGTCAAAGGCGCTTTTACTGGTGCTACACACGATAAAGTTGGTCAGTTTGAATATGCCGATGGCGGTACATTATTTCTCGACGAAATCGGTAACCTCGCTTACGAAACTCAAGTAAAGCTCCTACGCGTTTTGCAAGAACAAAGCATCAGACGTGTTGGTGATACCAAAGATATCAAGATCGATGTTCGTGTGATTGCGGCAACAAATGAGCAACTGCAATTTGCTATTGATGAAAATGTTTTTCGATTGGATTTATACCATCGCTTGAATGAGTTTGAATTAACCACACCAGCTTTAAGACATCGCGGAGAAGATTTTGAGCAATTTGCCAATTTTTTTATCCAAAACGCAAGCGAAGAACTTCAGAAACCGGCCCCGCGAATTTCCTCAAAACTCATGTCGCGTTTATCATCTTATGATTGGCCAGGAAACTTAAGAGAGCTTAAAAACTTAATGAAACGCGCCGTTCTATTAGCTCAAGATGGTGAGATTCTCGAAGCGCATTTGCCACAAGCCATTTTAGAAAAAGAACAACCTAAAGTCAACCTTAAAGACGCCAAAGAACATCAGGAAAAACAACTGATTTTAGACGAGTTGGAAAAACAACGCTACAATAAGTCTAAAGTTGCCAAAGCTTTAGATATTGATAGGTCGACGCTTTATAATAAACTGAAGCAATACAATATCGAATTGTAAATGTCTTAATACCGCCATTTGTTTGCGAGCCAAACAAGCGAAAGCATCACCGGTACTTCAATCAATATGCCAACAACTGTCGCCAGTGAGGCGCCAGAATTTAAACCAAAAAGCGCAATAGCGACTGCAACGGCGAGTTCGAAAAAATTACTGGCACCGATCAAGGCTGAGGGTGCACAGATTTGGTGTTTGAGTTTCATAAACCGTCCTGCAAACCACGTCAAGAAAAAAATAAAATAAGTTTGAAGCGTCAAAGGGACAGCAATAAGTAGGATATGGAAAGGTTTTGCGATAATTCTTTCCCCTTGAAAGGCAAAAAGTAAAATTAATGTAGTGAGAAGTGCCAGAATTGAAACTGGTTTTAATCGCGGCAGAAACCTTGATTCAAACCAGGTCTTTCCATACTTTCTAATCAGAATTTTATTAGATAAATAACCAGAGAGCAGAGGAATGACCACAAAGATAAATACCGAATACAGCAAAGTATCATACGGAATCTCAACAGCTGTAACGCCCAGCAAAAACTTGACAATAGGTATGAAAGCCACCACCAAAATCAGGTCGTTAAGCGACACTTGTACCAAAGTATAATTGGCATCACCTTTGGTTAAATATGACCAGACAAAAACCATGGCTGTACATGGCGCAGCCCCAAGAATGATGGCGCCAGCAATATATTCTGAGGCCTCGGTTGGTGTGAGGAAAGCCTGAAAGACTTGATCTAAAAACAGCCAGGCAAAAAATGCCATGCTAAAAGGTTTGATCACCCAATTTACCACAAGCGTCAATCCGATGCCTTTGGCATTTTTGGTCACATTTTTGAGAGATGAAAAATCAATTTGAACCATCATTGGGTAAATCATCATCCAGACTAAAATGGCGACTGGCAGATTGACTTTTGCAATTTCTAATTCACTTAGAAAAGCAATCGAATCTCCAGCGATATAGCCGATCAGAATACCGATAAGAATGCAGCCCAAGACCCAAAGGCTGAGGTATCTTTCAAATTTTCCCATAAAAAATAATATTGTTTAGCAGCAGCCCGAATTTGGGTCGCATTGCTTTTGTGATTCAGGTTTGAGTTCGGGTTCAGAAATGCCGCATTTGTCTTTTGCTAAACAGTCAGTTAAAGTTGATTTTAAATGAAAA